>NZ_KB291363.1:4173-14723 GCF_000318295.1 Capnocytophaga sp. oral taxon 326 str. F0382 | reverse complement strand
CTATTTCACAGACTTACAAGGTAATAAAATAGACCTGGGAGAAGATGAACAAGAGATTTATTTAGTGATTGAAGGCGAAAACCTAGTGGGCGAGCAAATAGATATAGACCTTACTGATAAAAAACTGTATTTTGAATATAATGGTAGCATATTAGAAAATGACCTACTAAAGAATTATACATTCAAAAATGACAATAAAGAACAAATAAAATTAAAAGTAATAGATACTAAATTGATACAAATATGGGAGGTTTAAAAATTACATTAAAAAGTACAGGACAAACAATAACAGCTAAGTTAGACACTGATGATGAAGATTGTTTCATTTGTAAAGATCCTTTTATTTTTAGAAAAGCATTGATTAAGATAGCTCAGACTGATGGAAAAAAATTAGCTGAAAAAGAAATTTATGAGTCTAAAACATTTTCATCAGAAGTATATCCTATGACATTATTCTCTTTAAAAACAGGTGAAGAAATTAAAATAGAAGGAAATTTTCCAAACTATGAAGAGAATAAAGGAGTATATAATAAGACAATGAAATTAATGGGAGGATTAAATGTTAAAGAATTTGATTCATATATGGAGGTTTATGAGAAAAGAGCTTCTAAGGAAAAAAATATACCTTATAAAGCAAAGATTTTTATAAAAGAAGAGGCTTATTTTCATATTTCTTCTGTTGAGGTTATAGAAGGTAGAGTAACCTATACTGATAAGGATAGTAACTTAATTAGGTTTAGTAATAATATAAATCAATATGTAGCAATATTGTCTTTTCAAAATAAAGAAGATCTAAATCTAATATGGGAAACTTATTATTCAGAAGTAAGAAATAGTATTATAAATGATTATATGAAAAAGAAATCTAAAAAATAAAATTGTAATAATATATGAGAAAAATAATAGTTATATTTATCATACTAACAGCAATAGTAATATCTATTTCTATTGCATTTGTTTTGTATTATAATCAAAAGAAAGCTATCTATTATGCTGAACACAGTTTGCTATATAAATATTGTATTGATAACTATAATGCAAATAATAGGAATTTTTTATATAATAAATTCTTAAGCACAGTAGCACAAAAAGATGATACTTTATATAATCTTCTCAAAAAAGAAAAAATAGTTTTTTTACCTTATCATGGGTTTATATGGAAACGTTCCCAAAACATTAAAAATTACATTGACAATAATGAGTATACCTTTTCTAAATTTTTATTTTCTGATAAGAATATTTATATACAAAAGGATGTAGAAGCGCCTATAACAAGTTATAAACCATCAGTAATCTATAAATACAAAAGTAATATCTTTATTGAGGATACTCTATTTAATGATAAGTTATTAAGAAATAAATATGCAGAGATTATCAACTGTCCATTACAAAATTTTAATGCCTATCTTAATAATAAAAAAATAGAAGATTTAAATGCATTAATTCTGATGCAGACTAATAAGATATACTTTATATATTCTGATTTTGACAAAGAAAGTGAGGAAATTATAGCACAGATTCTAAAAGATAATTACACTTCTACGAAAGATACATTTATAGTAAAAATCAATTATTATAATCTTAAAGATGCAGAATGTGTGTATATAAAATAAGCTCATTTTTATTCCTCTCAATCAATTATTCCCTATATAACTCCTATATACGCCCTATATAAATAAATTGCGTATATAGGGTAGTTATAGGATGTTAATAATTTATAATTATTCACAAATATTTGAAAAAAAATATTTGAGGTGTCTAAATAATTTCATATATTTGCACTCTGAAAATTAATGTATTATGGAATTAT
This sequence comes from Capnocytophaga sp. oral taxon 326 str. F0382, assembly GCF_000318295.1. Taxonomy (NCBI): domain Bacteria; kingdom Pseudomonadati; phylum Bacteroidota; class Flavobacteriia; order Flavobacteriales; family Flavobacteriaceae; genus Capnocytophaga; species Capnocytophaga sp. oral taxon 326. The sequence goes on along the minus strand of NZ_KB291363.1, from coordinate 12,913 downwards.
TTAAGGGACAAATAAAAGACTTTAATATAACTCAAATTCCTAGTAATGATGGGAAGAATTTTCCTACATTACATAAGGTAATACATCAAGTAAAGTCTTGGATACGAGATATATATTCTTGGGTTTCAGAATTTAACATAGACCGATATTTAGCTGAGTATAGTTTTAGAATCAATCGCTCACAAAATAAAGATACTATCTTTAACAAATTAATGAAAAGAATTGTGGAACGTTCTCCCGTTTCCCAAAGTCAATTAGTATGTAGCTAAATAGACACCTCAATTAAAATAATTGAATATGAAATTGTTAAACATTATAATAGTCTTTTTTAGCATTTTTTGTAATGCTCAAAACAAAGAACTGATTAGTAAGACGTACTTAAAATTACAAAACGATAGTAAATCTTTTGAACAATTCGTTTTTTATGGTTTTTGTAATTGTAATGATACTTATTTATACACAGAAACATTTGAAGATAACTACACAACCACATTTAATCATCTAGAACCATTACCCCGATTTTTCGAAAAAGAAGAAATAAAGAAGGTGTTAGAGACTTATCACAACAAATACAAAAAGAGATTTGAAGGTGTTCAGAATAGTTATTATAATGGTTATTTGATAGTGTCTAAATGTTATAAATTATATAATGTGTCAAATAAAAATTTAAAGAAAGCCTATTACAACCTACTATCTAATGATAGATTACAAAAAGAATGGATAGAGGATTATATGAGAGATTATTTAGATTATTATTTTATTAAAGTTCAAACTGAATAATAGATTGGAAATGTTCAAGCAACATTGTTATCAAGCGAGCAATGGGGAGATGTATTAAAAAATATGAAAGGAATTATCCTATTTAGTATCTCAGGATGGAGTAATGCAGTAGGTCAATATCACTCTTTGGGATGGAGAAAATCTAATTTATGTAGGAAATATTTCTGACTATAACAATCCTGATCATCCTCATTACTACTTTCATATGACAAAATACTATGATGGAGAGGTGGGTAAAAAAGATAAAATAGCTCAAACTGATTTAATAAAATTATGGTAATTAAAATAAAAATAATAGTATTACTTTCATTTACAACTAATTTTATAGTTGCTCAGAATACACTAAAAGAGTTAAAAAGGTATGCACTCTACTATTGTATTGGGCGTAACTATCATTTGGCAGATAGTATATGTAATACTCACGATTATACTGCATCATACATATTTGAAGTGAAGAAAATATCTAATGAATTAATGGATGAAGTAAGAATTTTTACAGAGAAAAATACTACTGAATATTATAAAGTACCACCGCCTCCTGCTTGGTTAATTGATGGAAAAGCTAATTATATTTGTTACTTTTGTACTGATTTTTATGAATCACAAGAATTACATTATTTTATAAAGAGACTCATACGTAAATATAGAAAAAAACAACCTTTATCTGATGAATAAAATTTGTACTAAGTTCCGCAACTTCTTAGTTAAAAAAAATATCGCAGATTAAGAAAAACGATAGCATTATAGCTGATTGACAGGATGGGAAAGAAAATAAATGAAAATAATTGAAGTAAATAACATCTATTTTCAAAAATATTTCGTACCTTTGCTCCGCGTAAAGTTCTTAGAAAGAACATAATAAGAATAAAACCACAATGATCTATAAGAGACTCATTTACATATCAGCACTCATCTTTACAGCCGCTTGCTCAACAGCTAAGTACATTCGTGAGGTGCCCTATCATTATTCTACGGATAGCTTTCGCAAAGCCGCGCAAGCTCATAAGGATAGTATAGATGCCAAATACACAGAAAGCAACTATAAAGATGAGCAGCTTTCAGATGAGGAAATACGACTTAAAGAAAAGTATTCCATCATCTTAAAGACGATGCCACAGGATATACGCAATTATCCCTTATACGCTTATATTGATGCTTGGATAGGTACGCCTTATAAACCGCAGAGCTTGGATAAGAAAACAGGTGTAGATGCCTCTTACTTTGTGCAAGCACTGTTTAGCGATATTTACAAAGAGACCTTTCCTAAAACTGCTGATGGTATATTCCGCTCTAAATCCTTACAACTTTTTACAGGAAGAGATTTCTTAAAAGAAGGCGATATATTGTTTTTCAGATATTCCAAAGACCAACCCATCTCAGATGTGGGGATATACCTACACAACGACCGTATCTTAGCCTGCACTGAGGAAGGGTTAAATATCTATGATTTTAACGACCCTTATTTTCAATTGCGCTATGTAGCTGCTGGGAGACTAAAACAAGAAGAGCAAAAAAAATAATGACAACAGACTTAGAACATATCGCCCAAGAAATCACTGCTTTGAAATACGACATCAAGGCAGAAGTCCTTGTCAGTGACCTGATACAACACAAGCATATCAAAGAAAACCAGTGTATTGTAGAGAAGGAAGGGCAGTTTGCACGCAGTTATCGCTTTGATGTGTTGGACGCTTCTGTAAAGGACTATCTCTACGATGCTACTCAGATGCTTTACATAAGTCTCTCCCGTGATAGTCTGTATGATACCTTACCTGAAGGAATGGTACACAGCAAAAATGCGGATACCTCAAAGAAGGGCATAGAGACAATGGTTAAGGAGTATCGCCAGCAAAAGGAAGAAGAGAAAGCAGCGAGATTGTTCTTTGCGCCTTTGGAGAATGAACTCTTTCAATTTAATGTACAAACAGAAATCTTTGAGAGTTCCTTCTTAAAAGAAATCAATAGCACCCTTGCTCCTGATGTACTGTACACCCTATGGAATGTCCCTATGAGCTTTGAGCCAGTATTAGCCTCAAAGTTTATCAGTCTATTACCCTATGCACATAAGATTATAGGCGACCTTGATAAGACCTGTGAGGTACTATCACTACTTATCGGTGAAGAGGTCAAGGTAAATATCAGAGAATACGACAACTATGCAGATACCGCCCAAGATACCCTACTTGGGAGTTGCTATTTAGGTTTGGATACGATTGCAGGTACTGATTATACAGATTACACCAAGCATTTAGATTTGCAAATAGGTCCTTTACAGCAAACTGAGTTACCTGAGTACCTACATCAAGGAACTATTAAGGAGTTTTTGGCATTTTTTTATAGGCACTTCTTCCCTATGGAAGTAGAGGTAACCACAGAGGTGCTACTGCCCAAGGAAAAGCAATCATCAACCCTAAATGCAACAGAATCCTCCTCCTATTTGGGATACAACACTTACCTAACAGATTGATAAAGCAGATTAATATTACAATATACTATGAACCATATAAAGAAATACTTTGGACACTTACTTGACCCGCAATTGATTATCATTGTGCTGGTTATCATTATGGGCTGTGTAGCCTTAAAGATGTTTTTTGTCTCAAAAGTAAGTGGTTTTAAGGATAAATATAAAACCAAGTTCTATATCTATGTAAGTGCAGCCGTATTTGTTTATGCGCTTGTCCCTCTAATGGGTTATAGCCGCCTTTTTATAGACAACAACCTATATGAATTTATCTTCTATCAAATAGCCTCATTAGGACTGGGAATACTCCACTGCTTTTTATATCGCTACTACTTTAAGAAGTTTGACTCAAAAGAGCCTCTTACAGAATATCTCTTTGCCATCCTAATAGTAGCCTTTGCAACTATTCCATTCTTGGTTATTTATTCTTTCCTGAATGATGTAACCTTTGCTTATTGGATGTTGATGCACTTCTTGTGGTTTTTTGTGCCTACTTTGCTTAATGACAGTTTTAACAGAGCTATCAGCATTCCCCCTGTGGAGTACGAGTCTTGGCAGTTTCCCACTGATTACAAACAAAGAGGAAGTATCAAGGATGAGGAAATGCGTGATTTGGTACTCATCTCTTTAGTAGTAAAAAAGGAAGAAACAGATGAGAATTTTAGTTCTTTTAGAGCAAAAGCACCCTCACGTATTGATTTTGGGAGACTTTTCTACAGTTTTGTGTTGGACTACAACGAAAAACACTCTAATGAACCTATACAAACGGAAGATGACAATGGCTTGTGTCATTGGATTTTTTACTTGCAACCTAAGTGGTATGAGAAAACGCGATTTATTATTCCAGATGGCACACTTCTTTCCAATAACATCGTTGAGAACAGTGTGATATTCTGTATAAGAAAAGAAGGTGTAGACAGTAAACCTGAAGAAAAGGAGGAAGAGGGCGAAACCTATGAATTTCAATAGTATAACCCTAAAATGACACGCTTATGAGTCGTATATACAAAGTAAAGAAAGGGGATACCTTACAGTTGATTGCTGAGAAGCTTCAAATCTCAGTAAATGACTTGCGGCATTATCACAATATGCGTTGTGAGTTATGGGAACTATTGGAACAGAAACTAACCTCTAAGACAGAGCGTATTATAGTTCCTTCAGAGGAAGAACTCGCTTCCTTGCAAGGGCATCAACAGGCTGTACAAAAAGAATTAGAGCGTCCTTCACGTTATTTGGATAAGAAGTTTTATGCAAAGGACTATAAAGTAAAAGAAGTAGTCATCACCTCAGATAAAGAAGTAAAAACAGATTATTCCCTTTCTTTACAGATGGAGAAAGCAGAGAAAGGGTGGAGTATGATTGTAAATACAACTTATGAGGAGGCTGATACTAAATTCACCGAGTTAGCAACGGCTTGTATGCAGGCGATGCAACCATTAAAATACCATCTATCTATAAATGGGGGGATCACTGATATAGAAAACCACCGAGAAATCATTGAGCGATTTACGCAAAAACGTACTGGTATAGAAAGTTATTTTGAAGGTGAGTTAGCCAAAAGTTATACCAATGCTTTCTATGAAAAACTCATAGATAAGGAATATATGATAGAACGCTTACAGATGTCGTTCCTAAATCAGGTGTTCTTTCCTTCTATGGAATGGTTTCATAAAGACAATGAAAAGTGGGAAGAGGAGTTTTGCCCTGTGCAAGGCAGTGCTTTTATTCCTTATGAGTTAGAAGCAGAAGTGATATTTGAAGAGTATGAGATAGTAACAATTATAAAAGGGGAATTGAAGAGAAATTATAACCTACCTGAATTGTATAAAGGGAAGAAAGCTATAGATAAAATAGATCCTTTTGAGAGCAATTTTGAGATTATATATGTTACAGAAAAAGACACACAACAACTTTCTGTTATAGAAGCCTCATTAGATATTTATTCTAATGGTGAATTACATAGAAAAAATATGATAGGAATAATAAAAAAGATATAGCTATGGGAAATATAAAAATCATACGTAACAAACATACATTTACCACTGATACAGGCAAGGAGTATATTTGGGTCGCTTATGTCATGGGAAGCTCCAAGGCATATACTACACCAGACAAGAAAAAGGAAAAAACGTTTGGTCAATTTGGTAGTATAGCAAGAGAATTTGAGATTATGATTTTTGCTCCTAATGATAAAACACTGAAAAAGGAAAATCATTTGGGAATGTTAACTATTCGTGTAGATAACAAAGGAAGGATTATTGAGGAGGAAGTTGCTAAACAAAATGTCACCCCTAAAATTTTAGAAGTCAATTCTATAAAAATGGGAGATGGAGACCCTAATAAAGTAAGTTACCAAGATACTTTGCTTGTATGGGCTAATACTCAGGGTTTACAAGATAAAGAAATAACTTTTAAATTATTATGGAATAATGATGATGAACCTAAAAAAGTTTTTAAGGCAAAAGTCGACAATAAAGATAGAGCAGAAGTAAAAATACCTTTGATAACATACCCAGATGTATTAGATGCTTATGTAAAAAATAAGACTTCAAAAGATAAATCAACAGAACACACTTTTAAAGTAGAAGCCAGTTTTGGAGAACCACCAAAAACAAATGGTAAAAAAGCAACTCAAGTTAAAGGAGAAATAAAAGATGCCTACTTTATAGATAAAAATGGGGAAAAGGTAACAAAACTTAAGAAAGGAGATGTCGTTAGAGTATGTATTGAATCAGAAGGAATGATTAATAAATATTTTCAGTATTTTATATTGGAAAAGGATAAATATACCCCTGATGACTCTATAACAAGCAGTGGAGTACTCACATTTAAAGGTGATATCTTTATAGGAAGACCGATTGAGATTGATGACGAAAAGCTTCTTTGGGGAGGAAAAGATAGAGAGGGAGAAGACAGATATGAACAAGATTATATCATTAAAGTAAAAACATTTAAGGACAGTAAAATATCTAAACCTAAGTCACTTATCCTTGAAGAAGAAAAAGATAAAACTTTTTATAGTAAAAGCCCTGTAAAAGTAAGTGTTAGAGAAAAAAGCGAAAAAGAAAAAACACCTTCTACTGATGGCTTATTTTTACCTGATATTCAAATAAAAGAAGTTTACGAAATAAAAGAGGATAAAAAAGTTTCTTTGAAACTTGATAAAGAATCTAAAAAACAGATAAAAGTACTTGACGAAAAAACAAGTATAGCAACAGAATACAAAGATAAAGATATAAAAACGGTAAAACAAACCAGTAGTATGATTATTCGCTTTTCTGTAACGCCAAGAGGAGGTAAGAAAATAGGCTATTTAGGGTTATTTTTAACAACAATCCCCGAAGCAGAAAATCTCTATGGATATGAGTTGTACTATAACTATAAGAATGTTTTATCTCCTAGTATAGCTTCTATAACAATAAAAGAAGGTGAAAAAGAAAGACCATTTGGCTCGGGGTATACAACAAAAATAAACGGAAAAGAAACAGAGTTTGAACTAAAGATTATTTTCAATAAAAATGCTAATAGTGATGTGTTTATAGATATTTTTAGTAATACCAATGCTCCCCTTGCAAAACCCACTTTGTCAGGTACTGCCCTGCATAGGTTTAAGATGAAGATATGGGGTAATGTTTTACCACCTTGGATGAAAATTGCATTTGAAAAATTTAAAAAGGCGAAAGGAGTAAGTGAGGGAAAGGATCCTTTATTTTCATTTGCTAAAAGTTGTTTAGAATTTGGAGGAAACAATTCTCGTCCAGATAATAATGTTTCTGGTCAATGGTGCGCTGCTTTTGTAAGTTGGTGTGTCAATGAAGCTAAATATAAAGTAGGAGAAAAAGGGGAGCAAAGAGTTAGGTCACAACAATTTATTAGATTAGCAGAAGAAGGAAAAGTTTATAAAATAATTGATAAACCTGTAGTGGGGTGTATTGTTGTGATGAGTAATTATAAAAAAGACACACAAAAACCTGATGGTAGTGGACATGTAACTTTTTTATACGCTATTGATGGAAATAATTTAGTATGTTTGGGAGGAAATCAGGGTGATCGACTTAAATTTTCAAACTATAAAAGAAATGGAGTTAATTTTAATTTTAGTAAAAATGGCTCAATTTATCAACAAAAATTTAATTGTTTTCTTATGCCTATAGATTATCCTGAAGCTCTATATAATTATAATATTCCTAAATTAACTGCTGATGAGGCGAACAAGAAACATTTTTTAAATTTAGAAACAGAAGAAAATGAACAGACATTTTAAGGTATTATTGACTATTTATAGTATATTTATCTGTACTATTGGCATAGCACAAGAGGATAAAAATTATAGGGAGACTCCTCTTACAGATATGGAAATTAAAAAACTTTTTCCTGCTGAGGTGTTGCAGCAGATAGGAGTTGAATTTCCTATATTTAGGGTGTATCCTTTTGAGGATAAAGATGGCAAGCAGTATTTGATTCTTACTGAAAAGGTAATAAAAGGCAACATACAAGATGAAAAGAGTCCAAAAAGGTCTATAAAGGCTTTTAACGTATCTTTTGAAGCAGATAAGACTGTAAAAGTGCGATGGACTATTACTGATTATATTGATAAAGAAAGAGAGACCTCTATCTGGTTTTGGCCACGTTATTTAAGATTGAAAGACTTAGATAATGATGGTTTTGTAGACCCGATTGTAGTGTATGGGACGAAATCTATCTATGGAGATCATTTTGAAGAAGGTAGGGTAAAAATTCTGATTTATCATCTCGGGAAGAAAATAGCTATCCGCCAGCAAAATTCGGAAATGGATGACGGAAGGCACACCCAAGTGGATAAAAGTTTTTATGCGTTGCCTTTGGGTATCAAGAAAAAGGTATATGATATGATAGAATATCTTGAGGATAACAGACATGCTTTGTTTCTTTCAGAAGTAAAAGAACAAATTAAAAACTCATTGAAGACTCAGAAAAATACAACTTCTTCCTTTGATAAAGGTGAAACCATTGATGAATTTTTACAAAGAGCCAAAAAAGCAGCTTCTTCCGATGTTGAACTGAAAAAGACGATAAACTTTCCGTTACGAGTAAGAGGGATTAATGATAAATCAGCTGTTTTTGAAGATAAATTTTATTCATTTGCAGAAATAAAGGATAATGTAATGCTATATGAAGGAACTTTCAAGGCAGGACTACTTTCAGCTGTTCGTATTTATCGTGGAGATTGTCAACTTTTTAATGATAAAAATTGCTTTGTAATAAAATCAACTGAAATTGGTCTTACTGAAGTTGTTCTTTTGAAAAAAGGCAAACGATATATAATAGTAGGAATAGAAATATTGACAGCATAATAATACTTACTAAAATTTCTATGATGTAAGTTTATGAAAAACCTTTACCTTTGCAAACAAATAAAACAAGATAGAACAATGAACAACCTACTCACCCATTATCCTGTGGATTGGATAGACGGAAGATAACTTCTATAACAATAAAAGAAGGTGAAAAAGAAAG
>NZ_KB291363.1:0-4153 GCF_000318295.1 Capnocytophaga sp. oral taxon 326 str. F0382 | reverse complement strand
TAAAAGAAGGTGAAAAAGAAAGGCCATTTGGCTCAGGATATACAACAAAAATAAACGGAAAAGAGACCGAATTTGAGCTAAAAATAGTTTTTAATAAAGATAAGAGAATTAACAGTGATGTGTTTATAGATATCTTTAGCAATACCAATGCCCCCCTTGCAAAACCTACCTTGTCAGGCACTGCGTTGCATAGGTTTAAGATGAAAATGGCAAAAATACAATCTATTATAACTTACCATATTTACTATGATGGGCGTATTGAAAAGCATATACCAAAAGAAATTGCAGAAGAGTTTAAGCAAAAATATAAGTATGTTTATCACGATGAAAAGGGTAATGAGCACGAAATAGGTATCTTTAAATTTTTAGAGACGACAGAAATGAAAAAAGGTAATATTGCAGGAACCAAGAAAGTTGAGTTAATAGATATTAGAGAATTTAAAGGTTATGACAATAATGGAGTTAAATTAAAGTTTTTAACAATAAATACAGATTCTAAGCGGTATTATATAAATCCTGATTGTTATGCAGGATTGTTTGGGGCAATGGCTAAACTAAATATAGATTATTTAGGTTTTAATGGATTTAGTAATAATAAAGCAGGTTCTTATCCCAGCACATCACATTTTAATGGTGAAAAAGGCGATTTAAGATATTTATCTACAAATAGAAAAGGAGAATCAACACATTTGGAATATTCTTATTTTGATGTAGAACAACAAAATAAATTTAACGATGCATTATATTTATTTGGTTGGGGACGATTAGAAAAAATGTATTCCGAATATTTCACTTACAATGGTAATAGTAAATATCTTTTAAATCATACACGACATTTAAGAATAGATGAAAAACGTGATGATAAAGGTAAGATAATACAGAAAGAAGTTAGACACCACCACCATCTACATTTAACTGGATTTGACCATAGTTTAATTAAAATAATAGAAAAATGAAAAAAATAGTTTTATTTTTGCTGCTTACTGCCAATTTTATAGCTTGTAAACGAAATGCAAATTTTACAGACAAAAAAACAGAAAAAGAAGAATTTACCGTAACTAATTCTAAAAAAGAAATTTCGTTTGATGATTTAGAAGAAGTTTCGTTGCCTTTTTGTATAAAAGGTAGTTATGTGAAAGATGATTTGTATTATGTAGATATTGATAAATTTTTAGGCTTTCATAAGTTAAAAAAATCGTTAAACAAGGAAGTAAATGCCCTTTTTCATAAAGGTACGATTGATTTTATAACTAATGAAGAAGTTTTCATAGCTTACCCCTATTATCAAGAAAGTGAGGACTCTCCTCCTTTTGCTGTAAAGAAAATACAAATAAATGATTCTATAACTACCGTTCTATATGGATATATACGAGTAAATGAATATTCAGTACCGCGTATAGAGTTGCAAACATTTGATAAACAAGGGAATTATATAGATAGTATCATTCTTTATTATCGTCTAGCCGATGAATGTTCAGGAGAGCGAACATTTTGTATTGATAAAAACTTTAAAATAAAAATACAAACAGAATTTGGGTGTACTGCAATTGAAAAAGATGATGAAGATTTTAATTTTGAACAGACTGATACATTTAAAATCACTGAAACAGGAAAAATAGTGAAACAATAAAATTAATTTATCATAGAAAAGAATAATACATTTCCTTAAAAACACTACCAAGGAATTTGCAAATTAAAAATAAACAAGATAGAACAATGAACAATCTACTCACCCATTATCCTATAAATTGGATAGACGGAATGAAGCTAAGCAGCAGCCATTTTATTGCTGTGCAGGACTTTGTAACTGATAGTGTTAGAGATGCCATAGCCCTGCAAACCACAGACCTTAAAAATAGAAAGGGTATATCTTAGTAAAAAAGGAGGTGGTAACATATCAAAGGTAAGCTATCAAGACACCCTAATAGCTACTGCTAAAACCAAGGGGTTAGAAGGTGAAAAAATTACGTTTAATCTATATGAACGTGATGAAAAAGACAAAACTCACGTCAAAGATTTCTTCGCGGAGGTTGATAGGTACGGTATAGCAAGTGTTGAGATTCCTTTATTAAGCAATAAGAAAGTATTTCAATTGTTAGCCAATCAAAAAGCTCCTGAATATGGAGAAGGAAACAAGCACGAGTTTTTTGTAATGGCAAGTTTTGGTTTGAATAAAACTATAAAAGAGAGTAATGAACTACAAGTAAATCTTACTAAAAAGATCAAAAAAGCATATTTTGTGGATGTTAATGGGAAAAAAGTCAATAAAATACAGGTTGGAGATTCTGTTTGTGTTCGTATAGAATCTGAAGATATGATTGGGGCTTTGGTTAGATACACTATTTTAGAGAAAGATGTAATAAATGATGATGAGATTTGGGTTAGAAAACTTATTATTAACGATGATATTCATACTGACGGTAAGATTACAATAACAAAAAATCTTTTTAATGAAGGAGCTGATCTTGGATATGTAGATTCTGATTCCGAGAAACAAAATTATTACATAAAAGTAGAAGCATTAGTAGGAAAGGAAAAGTCAAGTGCTTTTGAGCTTAGCTTCAAAAATGTAGAGCTTGAAGTAAGTAAAAGCCCTGTAAAAGTAAAGGTTGGAGAAGTAAAGAAAGAAGAAAAGAAGGAAGAACCATTAGAAGAAGGGGCTTGCCCACATTGTCGTAAAAAGCATATCGATTTGACAAATAAAATGACTTTTCAAAATCAACCTCCCAAAACACAACTTTGTGCAGTTACATCAAAAGCTATAATTGAAGGAACAATAATTAGAGAATCCAAGGATAAAGAAGAATTAACAAATAAACTAACATTATATAAACCTGAAGGCGGAGGAGAGTATAAAGCTAAAAATGCGCATTGTTTCTATCAATTAGCATTAGAAAAAAACGTATCAAAAGGGAAAAGAACTGAATTAGACTTTTTTGAGGATAAAATAAAAGAAGGTATGGAATACTTGGATTTGTCATTAGAAAAAGGACTTCCTGTAATGGTAGGGGTTAATCATACATTCAACAACAACACTAAAAATGAAACAGATATAAAAACAACAGATCATTTTGTTGTAATTGTGGGACGTACTTGTGAGAATGGACAAATTTACTATCCTTTTTGGGAAGTAGGTACCTCAAAGGGTAAAGAAGGGTATAAATTTAAGTTAGAATCTAATAATCATCTTACTTGTGATAAGCCATATAGAAAAGTACCTGAACCGTATATTGTAACATAAATTAGAATGAATAGAAATAAAGAAGGATTAATAACATTAGATAAACTAAAGAAACTATGAAAAGAATTATAATACTATTTGTTGCAATCTCAATAATATCTTGTAAAAACAGAGTAAATTATGATAGTTCAACTTACTTAACAGAAGAAGATACAATAAGAGAACCATATAAAAGTCCTATACCTCAAAAAACTAAGTATAACCTCACAAAGTTATATTATCGTGTTCTCTTTAATGAAGACCATAAAAGGCTTGAAATAGACACTTTTAGTTATGTAGAGATTAGAGACAATCTTTTGATAGATAAAATATCGATGGATTGGTTTCTTTTAAAAATCAATAAAATAGATACTATTTCAGGGGTAGTAAACATACATATAGGGGAAGAGTCTCAGTATGAGGATGACCCAAAATTATATGAGTGGGGTAACATATACAGCAATAGATATACTTATCATATCAAAAGAAAAGATAAATATTTTTCTATAACAAATGATGTAATAGAAGATGACCCAGATGTTTATATTGAAAAAGAAAAAGTAAAAGATTCAGGATTAAAGTATTATACCTATGAAGATCAAGTGGATTAAAAAGAAGATTGAGGTGTCAAAGTATTTTCATATATTTACACTCTGAAAATTAATGTATTATGGAATTATTTAAGGGACAAAGCCTCTTAGAGTTTACTGAACGCTTTAAAACAGACTTAGATTGCGAAGAATATCTAGCTTCTTTAAAGTGGGAAGATGGAATATTTACAGCCTCTAAAACACATAATTCTAAAACATATACAGTAACACAAATAAGACGTAATAAAAAAGAGGTGATAAAAGAGATAAAAAATAAGAAAACAAATGAGAAAACAAATAAAACAATATATGAAATTATTACTTATTAGTTTATTTTTAATAG
>NZ_KB291362.1:0-9599 GCF_000318295.1 Capnocytophaga sp. oral taxon 326 str. F0382 | reverse complement strand
CTCCTGAATATAAAAAATATGGCTGGGAAGACTATAAACCTTAAATAAAAAACCCTTACCTTTGCAAAACAAACAAACAAACAAACAAGATAGAACAATGAACAATCTACTCACCCATTATCCTATAAATTGGATAGACGGAATGAAGCTAAGCAGCAGCCATTTTATTGCTGTGCAGGACTTTGTAACTGATAGTGTTAGAGATGCCATAGCCCTGCAAACCACAGACCTTAACTATGGCTTACAACCTGTGGCAGGCGATTCGGTAAAGATGCATGTGCTGATGGATCACTACAATCAGCTGCAACTAACCCTTGAAGAATGCCACGCCGTTACTCCTAATGGAATACGTATACAAATCAGTGCCTCACAAGAAGGACAAACCTTAACGCTGAGTAAGGATATGACAGAAATGAAGGGTAATGCCACTTTTTCTGTGTTTATCACCGCTGAATTGTTTAAACCGACCCCTTATGGAGAGGCAGCAGCACAAGAATACCCACCGCGTATTCCTTTTTTGCGTCCTACCTACTCCCTTTACCTCTATACAGATGAAGAATTAAAGAATAAGGATTTTGGCGATGAGTACCTTATGATTGGAAAGGTAATTGTAGAAAATGGGCAAGTGCGCTTGGATGACACCTATATTCCACCTTGTAGCTGCGTGATAGCACACCCTTCCTTACAAAACCTCTACCATCGCATTCGTAGCTTTTATGCTAAGATGGAGAACTATGCCATACAAATCTCACAGAAAATCCATATCAAAAAGCAAAATAATGAGCTATCAGCAATGATAGACAAGATAGATGAGCGTATGTTGGTGTTTTTAGGGCAGGAAATCAACCGCTTTGAACTACTGTCGCCTTATAACCCACCTTGTGAATTGCTGCTTTCAGTAACAGCCTTTGCACGTATTGTGAAGAACTTTACAGATGCCCATTCAGGAGCAGGCAAAGAGGAATTGCTGAACTATTTTTCTGAGTGGTGCAACCTTACCCAAGGAGCTTTTGAGCAGGTATTCAATACCCTTATCAATACCTACTACAACCACAACCATATCCGCAAGCATATCAAAATAACAGAAGAGTTTATGGACTTGATAGAAGACTTGTACAACAACCTAAGCCGCTTGGATTATATAGGTAAAAAGCCCGATGGCGGTATATTTGTGGCTGAAACAACCAATGAAAATCAAGATATAGTAAGGCGTACCCGCAGCCTCTTGGTAGATTAATTTGTTAAACAATTAAAGTTATAAATACTATGGAAATAGTCAATAAAGAACAGCGCACAAAAGCCTATTGGTTTTTCGTCCTCTTTTTTGCTATCACAGTTACTATTGTGGTGATAGCGATGTTTGCCAATGTGCATTTCCCTTTTGAGGAAAACAAATTGCTTAAGGAGAAGAATGCTAAGTTAGAAAAGGATATCGCCATACAAAACCATTTTGCTGCTGATTTAGAGAAGGTAAAAGTAGCGGTAGATTCTATTGGAGTGTCTAACCTTAAAGACGACTTCTTCAATGAAAAATTAGCCCTATCCATCTTGGCTGATATGTACAAACAGCTTCCCAAAGACACCCTAAACAATAAGAATATGTACAACAACACCATTCTTGTGTGTAAGCAGTATATTGATGCTAAAAAACATATCAAGAAACTCACTGCTGACAGAGCTTTGTTGGACAGCCTAAACGACATCAATCAGATCCTACAAGAGGAATATGATAAGATGAAAGTAGATTTAGAGGTTTGTAAACAACTATATCAAAATCAGTAAGTAAGCCAATGCCACAGAGAACCTATATAGCCATAGCCTTCTTATTTTTAGGCTTGCTTACAACAAAAGCACAGCCCTTACCTTTGCCACAATTTAAGGTGATAGAACAGTGTGATGTCAGTCAGCCTAAAGCCAAGTTAAATGGCTTGCCGTATGTAAATGTACCTCCTATGTACCTGAGAGTGGACAATGAGGAGTACACTTACGCCGCTTTGCAATTAGGAAAGAGGAAGAATAGTATCTTCCTATTTTTGAATATACTTGCCCCTTCCACTTGTCTGAAAAAGGAAAAGATTGTAGATGTCTATTTTGAGTCAGGAGAGATGATAAGCCTTAAGAATCAATACCCTCTCAATTGTGATGGTTATTTTGTAAGGCAACTAAGCCGCTCAGAGCTTAAAAAGATGCGTAATGATAAGATTACAAAGATTTTGGTGTATTCATTCCAAAAAGTGTATGAGTTTTATCTGGGAGAAGGTGGAGATAAAGAACTCAAAGAACACCTAAAATGCCTTTATTACTATCGTTTAACCACTAATTAAAAGCAGTTATGTCCTTTATGGAACTTGACCTAAATGTCCGAATGAGTGAAAACCCGCTGGCATTAAACAAAAAAGATGCAGGTGAGGAGGTAGTGGTAGTACGTGAGGAAAGCAGATTTAAACAACATACGATTAATATGCTTATCTCAGATAAAGAAACTGGCAGTGTGCAGCTCAATATAAATGGTACTTTATTGGAACTCCCCACCTATAAACTCACTATAACCGATGACAAAACAGAAGAGATAAAGGTGTTTCAGGTAACAAGGGACATTCCTCACTTTACAGGAGAGAAGCAACACAAAAGCCTACTTTCTTTTATAGGCATCAAACGATTTGACACGACTTCCTATTTGTATGAGAATATCTGCTTTGAACCCGACAAAGAGGGTATTACTGAATACACACTAAGCAAATACCGCAAAAAGACCGAAGACAGTCTCTCTTATACTTTTGCTCACAGAGGGCAAACTATACTTTTGTATGCTGGTAATATTGAAAACTTTCAAAAACCTCAAGATGTGGATTACTTCTTTGTCATCGTAGATGCCCACAATGGACAGAGTTTTATGGGAGATATACACTACCGTGAGCAACTACTCAAACTCACCCCAAAAGTACAATTGCAACTTATCAAACGCAAACAACTCACCAAAGAGATAGAGTATACCGAAAAGGGAGAGATAAAAAAGAAAATATATTTATGATAATGAAAGGCACTTACTACAAAACTCCCATAGACTTCAAGGCACTGATAGAGAAGCGCGACCTTGCCAAGACCACCTTAGAGACCTCCATTGACCAGCAACTCTTCCTACTGGCTACCACAGCTTGGGGAGAATGCAAGTTTGATGAAGGCTTTGGAACGGGATTTTGGGAGACAGACTTTGATATGCTTAAAAGTGATGCCAACCTTAAACTCTTGGTAAAAGATAGTTTAAAAGAAGCCATACAGCGATACGAAAAACGTTTATTCGTGCAAGAGGTTGAAGTAGAGGTGACCAATCAAAACCTGAGTACCTTAGAAAAGACCCGTACAAAGAAGAAAGTAATGATCTATGTCAAAGGTTTTATAAAAGAGACAAACAACCCTTATGAGTATAGAACACACTTGTTTATAGCACCTTTGTCTTACTAACAAATACAAAAAAGATGGATCAAGATAGAATAAGAGACCGCATATTAAGACGTGCCTCACGTATGTGGGGCTATAGTGAGAGCGAAACAGAGAACTCCTTTGACCCCTTGGTGGGTTTACTGATTTCTGCTTGTGCCTCAGAACTTGAAAAACTCAGCTTTGAACAAGAAAACTCACGTGCAAGGATTATCGACCGAATTTTAGAGGTGATGTTCCCCGAAGAAGTTGCTGGGGCACTCCCTGCGCATACAATCTTACAAGTACACCCTTCCCAAAACAACAAGCCTATCTCATTATATAACAGCTTTGCAACCAAGAAAAGAGTTCAAGATATCTATAACCCCCAAGAGAATAAAGAAATAGAAATTACTTTTTCCCCAACTATACCCTTAAAACTCACTACAGCCAAAGTAAAATATATCGCTTATGGCAATGAACTAATAGAACAAGAGAGCTTTTTCTTTGATGAGAAAATAGCCAAAGGGGTAAAACCACTCCCAGCAGGTGAGCTATGGATTGGGATAGAAAACACCAATAATGAACCTTTGGAAGACCTTCAGTTTTTTATCAATGTAAATAACAATGAACATAAAGAGCTCTTCTATCACTATTTAAAATTAGCTACTATAAGTGCTCAAAACAAAAATTTTACACTGCGCAATGGATACAATGTAGAAGATAAGCATCTTGATTTACAGCATATTATTACCAAGAATAACAACTCATTAGCTTCTATATACAATGAGGTCAATCAAGTCTACCAGCCTAATTTCTATACGCTTAAAGGTGTATTGGAGCCTATTAGTCCAACTAATAACAAAGAAGCAGAAACTCAGTTATATAGTCATTTTCCTAATATAGAAGAGCAGGTCAAAGAAAATATTTTGTGGATTAAATTTGAGTTCTCCACAGTAGTACACACAGAGGTTTTTCGCAGTGTGCGCTTTATGCTCAGTTGCGTGCCTGTCATCAATATAGGGTACAAAAAATTACCTCAAATACTCAAGGGAAGTCTTAATATATTTCCATTACCCACAGAGCATCACTTTTTGGACATTGATTATATCATTGATGGCAACCAGAATAGAATTGACTTAAAAAAACACCAAAGCAAAAAGCAGGACACCGTTGCAGTGGTCAGACGAGGAGGAGTTGCCCGACTTGACAACAGAGAGGCAACCGAGCTATTGCAATACCTTTTAGAGGTTATAAAAAATGAAGCTGCAGCCTTTGCTGCTGTTGGAGGCGATTACACTAAGGATGTGCTAAAAGAGATTTTTCAGCATATAGCCTCTTTGGAGCAGAGAAAAGATAAACAAGGTATCGTAAAGGATAACAATACATATCTTATCATTTCCACTACTAAGAGCGAAGAGCAAAATAACTGTGAGGTAGCTTTCTGGCATACCTCAGGAGCGGAAGGCAATGGACTAAGAGCAGGAACCAAATGTAGCCCACCTACTCAAACTTCTTATTTTACAGCACCTGCTACTATCCTAAAAACCTCAGTAGGCGGTAGAAATAGACTCACTTCTGAGGAAAAACTCTTAGAACTAAGAAGTGCCTTGCTCTCACGCGGTAGGATAGTAACCATCGCGGATATAGAAGCTTTTGGGATGAGCCATTTTAAGAGTGCTATAACCACCATTGAGGTAACAAAAGGCACTAAGAAAGAGGTCTCTACTACCCAAGGTTTTAGTCGTACCATAGATATCTACCTTACAAAGAACAATACAACTCAAAATATAAGCCCAGAAGAATGGGAGTACCTCAAAGAGAGTTTTATGCTAAAACTAAAGAGTGCCTCAGCTAATATGTACCCTTATCGGCTTTTTGAGAAGAGATAAGAACTAAAAAAGAGAAAAGAAACTTTTATATTTTGATAGAATTTTGAAAGATTTTTATAAACACGTTTAATTTATTGAATATCAATAAATTGAAAACTCACTTTTAAAACGAAGTGGTTAAAGTTTTGTTAAATTTAACGAAAACTCTTGTGTGTTAAATAATATTGCGTAATTTCGCACCGAGATACATCTATAGATTTATCCATTCTTAAATTTGAATGGGAAAGTAGGTGCGAAGAAGCGTAATAAAGAAACAATATTAACTTAATACATAAATACTATGGCAGTTAGCAGTAAAGGTATAGGCGGAAATGAAGTCCCCTTAGATGCCAATGAGGCAATTGCAGACATTCCTCAGAATAGAACCCTGATAGCACAAAAGCTAACAGCAGATGACCCCATCAAGCCAGAGCTGGTAGAAGGGCTTACTTCTATTGAAAAAGTATTTGAACACTTTAGCCCGCAGATAAACATAGACTTTGAGGATGCTGAAGGAGCTATGAAGAAAGAGACACTTTCTTTTAGCAATCTGGGAGATTTTGGGGTAAAGGGCATCACAGCACAAAGCGACTTCCTTACAGGTTTGGAGACTGAAAAAGACCAATACCAAAAGATTGTTAAGCAATTGAAAAGCAATAAGGTGCTTAAATCTGCCTTAGAAGACCCCGAAGCCAAGGCAGCACTGTTGAGTACCTTACGAGGCTTGATTAGTGAATTAACAGAAAAGAAATAGTTTAGTTTTTACCTAAAAATATAAGACAATGGCAGATAATACAGCTAAACAAGCACAAGGTGCTCCCTTAGCACCACAAGGAAAACCTATTTCCATAGAGAAGTCTATAGAGGCTTTGGCACGTTATGGCGGATTTGACCTCTTAGAGAGTGCTATTGAGAATGTACAAAATGTAAATCCAGAGCGCAAAGCACGTAGAAATATTTTCCTTTCAGAGGCTAACAAAGCCAAAGAACGTGAGACCTTAAAAAAGACTTTAGAGTTATGGCTCAATGTGCTTAGTGATAATGAGACCATTACCGATATGGTTGCCTCTTCAGAAGACCATAAAAAAGCCTCTGAAGCGTTACTTACAAAGAACTTAGCGTATGCCGTAGACGCTACCAAAGAGTTAGAGGCTAACTATCGTACGGTAGCACTTTTCTATAAAAATACCGAAGAAGATAAGGTTAAGAATGTAACCATTGTTAATGCTACTCTTGAGCAACTTAAAGACTTAGATAACACCCGTTTTATTGATGCCATCCACGCAGAGCTTACTGATAATTATGACCGATTAGACCTTAAAAACAACTATTCTATCTTGGTTATCCCAGGTTATTTAGGTTCTAATGCAGTACTTGAGAAATGGGCTAAAATAGCGCATAGCAATAAGGTAATGCTCGTTACTGACTTCCAGCACTTGGATGAGCCAGATGATGTAATGGAAATGTTTGATGAGGCAAATCACACAGGGGGAGATGTATACCGCTCCAATGTACTGATGACTTGTAATTGGCTCGTAGGTCGTGGTCGTTTTGAAGAAATAGCAGAAGCAGATGATTTATTTGTACCCCCTTCAGCAGCTTTGGCTGGTAAGATTTACAAGACACTGATGTCTCAGGTAACGGCGGGTAAGAAGTTTGGGGGTATCAATGAGGTAGAAGGAGTGAAGTTTGACCTTAAGAAGAGTGAGATTGCTAACTTAGAGAGTCTGGGACTTATCCCAATGGTCAATGAATATGGCAAGGTAATGGCATTTTCAGCCAAAACCTTATTCAATGGGGATAATATAGGTTTGCAGACCTATTCAGTAGTACGTGTGTTTGATTATGTGACCAAAGTGCTGATGGACTTTTTGAACAGACGTGCTTTTGAGAACTATTCCTCAGTAACCCGCAAGGAGATTATGGGACAGATAGTGCGCTTTTTAGATAGCATTACAGGTCCTTATAAGCTGATTGAAAAGTTTGAAATCAAACGATTTGAGCAAGATGCTATCCAAAAAGACAAAATCCATTTGGATATTCATATGACCCCTTATTTCCCAGCAAAGAACTTCCTGATTAAGATGGACGGACAAAAGGGAGATGATGGCAACGAGTGGGATGTAGAATACGCACAGAATTAAAAAATAGATAATATACATAATTATTGTAATTAAGATGATAAACTAATAAAAGCCAATTGAAAATTAATAGAGAGTAAGGAGAGAAAGAAGGCAAAATATATTTTCCATCGTTGGTAGTATTGAGTATTTAAATTTTAAAATATATTTAACATGGCATTTAAAGCAAAATTAGTGGTTGCGGGTAAAGAGCGCAACATTCTTTCCGTAGACTACGGAATGTTACAGGAAACCGATGCGTCAGGCAGACCATCAAGTATCTCAAGAGGAGGAAAGATCCACATCACTGTGGAAAGCACAGGAGATACCGACCTCTTTGAGTGGATGACCAATTCTTTTGAAAGAAAGGATGGGAGTATTGTCTTCTTAAAACGAGACAGTGAAGCGACTTTAAAAGAGTTGAAGTTTAAAGAGGCTTATATTGTTAAGTACCAAGAAGATTTTGATGCGACAGGAAATCAACCTCTTAAAGAAACCTTTACGCTTTCAGCTAAAGAGATTGAGCTTGGTACAGGCAAACACGTCAATGAGTGGGTGTAGGTGCTGAGAGAAGTAAACATTTCATTATTAATTTTTAAAAAGGAATATTTATGGCTTTTAAGGCAAAATTAAAAGTAGCAGGTAAGGAGTTTAACATCCTTAAAGTGAGCTACGCGTTGTTCCAAGAGACAGACGCAACAGGAAGACCGTCAAGTGTTGCCCGAGGTGGTAAGATTGACATAGAGATTGAAGGCACTGAGTCGCCTGAGTTTTTCGAGTGGATGGTCAATTCATTTGAGAGAAAAGACGGCAGTATTGTCTTCTTAAAACGCGATAGCGAGGCAACGCTTAAAGAACTCAAATTTACTGAGGGGTATTTGGTAAAGCACAAAGAAAATTTTGAGGCTTCAGGACAAAAACCTCTGACAGAATCCTTCACAATCTCTGCTCGTAAAATAGAGATGGGCACAGGTGCGTTTGAGAACGAATGGGTTTAGAAGTATAGAGAGCAGGTGTGAGCAGTTCATACCTGCTCTTTCTACAACTACACAATAGATAAAGATACAAAGTATTAATAGAACAACTCAAAAATAAAAAGATTACATTATGTCATTTCTTGCTAAATTAGAATTAGATGATAAGACTTACAATGTTTTGGAGTGTGAATACGATTTCACTCAAAATATTGATGAAACAGGTAAACCAAAGGGAATGCCTTATGGTGGAGAAATATCCATTAGAGTAGAGAGCACAGGAACACCTGAACTGCTCAATTGGATGTTAGACCACAACCAAACTAAAGATGGTAAAATTATTTTTTACCGTAGAGATGCTATGAGTAAGCTCCAAGAAGTGCTTTTCAAAAAAGCCTTTTGTATTAAATACAAGGAACATTTTGATGCACAAGGCACTGAGCCTTTGCAGATAGAAATACGACTCATCGCACAAGGATTTGATGTAGGTGGGGTAGCTCACAATAAGATGTGGAGAGGCTAAAGCTATTTTAAATTACTAATACTAATATCTTAAAGAGCATTTTTTATGGAGTTAAAAGATTTCAAATTAAAAAGTTTTACAGAGTTTCTTAACGATAAGACCAATCCTGTGGTCTACTGCTTACTGAGTTCTAATGGTAAAGACTTCTTGGCTACAGAAAGCTATAAAGTAGAGCTACACCAATACAACTGCCAGCACGATACCTTTACCATTGAAACCCCAGAGGACTCATTTGATAAGTTCCACGAATACATTATGGAACACTCCCGCGATCTGCTTGGCGATCCTCTTACCATTAAGTTTTATCAATATGGCAAGGTAGTACAACACTTCTCGGGAATTATCACTAAGATTCACTGTAAGCGAAAGACAGGGGGCGGTTATGGTACGCTCTATATCTCAGGAAATGCACCAAGTATTCTCTTAGATAGCGGTAAGGAATGTCAATCCTATGAGAATAAAACACTACAAGAAATTGTTGCTGCAGCTACCCAGGAGTATGATGAGTCCGCAAAAGTGGATACCTCAGCAGGAGTAAATACCACAAGGACACTTCCTTATACGGTACAATACCAAGAGTCTGACTACGACTTTATTTGTCGTTTGGCTAAGTATTATGGAGAATACTTTTATTATGATGGCAGTAAACTTATTTTTGGCAATAAACTCCAAGAGACCATTGATTTGGGTGAGA
>NZ_KB291361.1:0-103267 GCF_000318295.1 Capnocytophaga sp. oral taxon 326 str. F0382 | reverse complement strand
AAATCAATATTCTGTTATATCGAACTGACGTTAAATAATATAATCTGAGGTGTCTTTAGCAAAAATATCTATATCCATAGGAAATTATTATTAGTGGTGCAAATTTATAAATATTTTTTACACTAACATGTTTTTGATAATAAATACAATATAACCTCGATAAGAAAAGACATTATCAGGTATAAATAAAGCATATTCTAACTATGGATGGGTATATATATCGTATTCGCCACAATTTTCTAAGATACCTCCGTACATACGAAAGTAGCTGGTCTTATCTTTCATTATATTTCTATGATTGTATATACTTTCTTTGTTTTTAAGAGCAAAAGTTTGTCCGTTTACTTGTAGTTTGAAGAATAATATCCCTTTTTCCCTAGTACTAAGATGAGATATGGAATCGCCCCCGATAGTAGAACCTCTATGACTACCCCTTTCTTCTACTTTAAAATGTTTAAGTCTTGAAATTACTCATTCCACTTTCTAGCATTGATGCTATCCAATAGTGGTTGGAAACCGTCAGCAAGGTCGAATTGAGTGCCTATGGCATCAAAAATAGCATCTTGGGTGAGTACCCATTGTGGTATCTCATCTGGAATTTTACCGTCGTTGCTATCGAAATAGTCTTCTCGCCATTGAGGGCTGTCGTAATACGCTTCCAAAGCCTCATACTCGGGTTGTATGGCTTTCCATTCTTCTAAAAGAGTTTCAGCTTTGCTAAGGATACCCTCCAATCGCAAGAGGATATCGTTCATTTTTTTGATGTTTTCGTATCGTTCATTCATTTTAATATTATTTTTAGCTATATTCTACTTCAAACTTATTATTTCTATATCACAGAAAGGCTATTTAAAAAGTCTCAGAATCGTATTTGTATCGCTACACTTTGCCAAAGTTTTTAGACTTTGGCAAAGTTAAAGCTAAAAAGGACTCATTTTCTTATTAAACTCATATTAAAGACTAAATTTCAGGAAAAATAATCTCTTTAGGAATGAAACTATAGTCTTCTTTATTGATAACTTGAACCTCTTTTAAGTAATTTTCTTTAGAAAACTTAAAACAATAAGGTTTGCCCCTCAAAAAATCCCATTGAACAATAGCTTCTGAATGTGTTACCTTAATTGTTGCCCATCCTCCATCGTCTGCAACACCACAAGCACAAGTAAACAATAGATATTCACCACTTTGTAAGCTACTTTTGTATAATTCAGTGGGGACTATCAGTATATCTTCAAAATCAGGATAAGTAGCTATATCCTCATCGTCAATGAAAAGCTGTAGATAACTACAATTTTCAAAACGGATACTATCGCGAATAAGGTATTCATCTTCTTTTAGTGTAACTACATTGATTTTGAGTCTATTCATTTCTTTTATTTTAACAAATCTACATTCTGATATACCTTTCTTATCTCGTCTCTTACTTCCATTAGCGCAAAGCCCAAGAGGTTTTTGCCACGCCACGAGGCGATGTTATGTGCTTTCTCGTTGTCCTTGCCTAAGCCTATCCCCCAAATGGTATCCATCGGACTTGCTTCTACCAGTACCTTATCGCCTGTAGAGAGCAAAAAGTCCATCATTTCCTTATTCTGAGTGAATTTGTAGTAATTCCCATTCAGCACGATGCTGTATTTGGCTTTGTCCCACACCTGAGGGTCAAAGTTGCGCACTTTTCTTCCCAAGGCTTTCATCAGTTTAGGGTCGGAGGTGTTCATTATCTCCTTTTCTACTTCCTCATCTTCAAAAATGCGTGCTTTGGCAACCATCATCCATTGCTCGGCACATTGGTGTTTTTCGGCATTTATTTTAAAAGGAGAAAGTTGCCATTGCGAAAAACAGGATTCGTTCACCACCTCAGTATTTGGTTTCCAAAAGAAAAGAAATTTTAGTTTTTGGGGCAAATTAATAAAAGTCTTTATAGAATATTTTGGCACTCCTTTAGGTTGCCAATAAGGAAACCAATTGAAATAATAATCGTCTTTTTCGCCCGCTATTACTTGTTCTTTAGTTAGATGAGGTTGCCAGTTGTTGAGATGCCAAAAACAAGGGTAAGGAAATAACTCTTGGTATTCTTTTAGCTGTTCAGGCGAAAGCGTTTTGCACCAATCTCGCCACTCGTGCAGATAGGTTTCACCATAACCCATACGCCAACCCATAGTAAACTCTGAAAGCTCTGGAAACTTAATCCAAGGTGGGGTCTTAAGTTCAAATGTAGATTTCATTTTTTCTTCTCCCAATTTTTGCCATATACGGCATAATACATCGCCTCTTGATAGTAATCCTCTTTGTCTTTCAAAAAGTTGTTGAGGAGTACTTTGTTTTCAGGATTTTTCATCGCCTCTGTGAGAGACTTGAATATCACATCATCTTGTGAAGAAATCACTCCCTCATATATCGTAGGCAAGGTCTCTACGTTAAACCCATACTGCTCTATTAGCACACTCACAAAGTTTTTGTGTACCATCTGGTGCTCATCATCTACTAACTTAAAGTATTCTATAACCAAAGGAAAATACTTTTTGCTGGCGAGTCCCAAGCCAAATACAGCATAGCTTCCTGGCATACAGCTCTTCTCCCCTTCTTCCACATCGGTATACCATTCAAACTCTTTCATCGCTACCTTTGCATATTTCTCTAATTTAGGATGTAAGGTTTCATATTGCAATGCCTGTGCAAAAAAGCGATGAGTGCTTGATTTTGCAAGACCTTTTATATCCAAAAAGTATTTAGGGGCTTTAGAACTCAGCTTGATTTGATAACTATGTGAGAAACCTGCTTTAAGCAGCGCAATGATAAAATCCAATGCTTTGCCATAAGCCTCAGCAGTCTCTTGCTTGATTTTAAGGCTAATAGTAGCAAAAACATCATTGGCATCAGCTTCCAAGTCGCTATCTTTGTAATGAATGAGGTTATCGGGTAGCTCGCCCGTACCTTTCTTAAGATATTGCTTGGCTTTCTCCGAGCCCAGTTCATTGGCTGCTCGCTCCAAGTCTTCACAAGCAAACTTTACATCCCAACTGTATTGTTTGTATTTAATTTTCCAAAGAGCCTGCTGTACAAATAATTTTAATTTCTCCGCATCAACCTTTTCAGGGGCAATTTCTACCTTCAGAATGTATTCTTTATCCCATTTTTCATTTCCTTTCACTTGGTAATAAAGTGGCATGAACATCGCCTTTTTCCACTTTCCTGCTTGATGAATCAATGAACTTCGATACTTTTTAAGAAAGTCTCTATTCTGCATAGCCTCTATACTTTCCATATACTTTTCAGCTACTGTTATGATTTGACTTTCAGTATATTGATTAAGATTAGTGTCGAATAGCTTGTCTAAAAAAGTAATCCATTCATGTTCTATAATCTTCCTACTATGGTCAATAGTGGTTTCCTGCACATACCTATCAAAGCGCTGTTTGAGTTCTGCTTTGCGAGGCTCGTTCACCAAATAGAACTCCTTATTAGCGTGCCTAAAATTTAGTATTGTTGTCAGTTGGTATTCAAATTTTCCCAAATGTACTTCATCAAAGAACATTTCAGTGATTCTCTTTTCTACAATACTGAGAATTTCCTCTATCTCTTCTCTTGAGAGGCTTTCTATACCTTCTATTTTAGTAGTTACAGTGCCAAAACCATCTCTATCTAAAGAGACTTCTATTTTGTTATTACTTTGATTGACAATGATATAATCAGCTAATCCTTCATCGAGATACCACTTTTGATAAGGAGGTTTCACTATGTATTTACCAAATCCTTTTTCTATACCTTCTAGGATTTTTTCAGCGTATTTTTCTGTTGTATTCATTTCTTTTATTTTAACAAATGTACATTCTGATATACCTTTCTAATCTCATCTCTCACTTCCATTAGCGCAAAGCCCAAGAGGTTCTTACCGCGCCACATAGCTACATTCTTCGCTTTCTCATTGTCTTTGCCAAAGCCTATTCCCCAAATGGTATCCATCGGACTTGCTTCTACCAGTACCTTATCGCCTGTAGAGAGCAAAAAGTCCATCATTTCCTTATTCTGAGTGAATTTGTAGTAATTCCCATTCAGCACGATGCTGTATTTGGCTTTGTCCCACACCTGAGGGTCAAAGTTGCGCACTTTCCTTCCCAAGGCTTTCATCAGTTTAGGGTCGGAAGTGTTCATTATTTCTTCCTCCACCTCTTCATCTCCAAACAAACGCGCTTTTTCTGCCATCATATACTGCTCAGCACAGTAATACTCATCACCATCTACAGAAAAAGGTGAGGGTTGCCATTGCGAAAAACAAGATTCATCTACTACCTCTGCATTGGGTTTCCAAAAGAAAACAAACTTGAGCTTCTTTGCCGAATTGATAAAGGTCGCTTTAGAATATTTATAAGCACCTTTGGGCTGCCAAACCGGAATTCCTTCGTAGTAATAATCTTCTTCATCATCTATATCTTGGTTATCATCTTCCCATCTGTTGTAATGCCAAAAACAAGGATACGGAAAAAGTGCTTGGTACTCTTTTTGTTGTGCTGGGGTAAGGGTCTCATACCAGTCCCAAAACTTGTATTTATAACCTTCACCATCGCCCATACGCCAGCCTATAGTAAATTCAGTATAAGCAGGGAACGCAATCCACTGCGGTGCCATATAATCCATAACTAAAATATTAAGTATTAACTATTAACAATGGGGCAAAAATAACAATAATTAGTCAATTAGCCAATTTTCTAATTAGCAAATTTGCTCATTTACTAATTAGTTGCTACTTTTGCCTCTCCTAAACCCTAACACCTGAAACCTAACACCTAAACTATGGCAGCACATAATGATTTTGGAAAAGAAGGCGAGCAAGATGCTGTAAACTTCCTTATAGAAAATGGTCATACTATTTTAGAACGCAATTTTAGATTCGGTCACGCCGAGATTGATATAATTTCTCGAAAGGACAATATTTTGCACATTGTAGAGGTAAAAACTCGTAATTCAAGTGCTTATGGCGAACCCGAATCGTTTGTGAACCAACAAAAAATCGACCTTTTAGTAAGAGCAACCAACTACTATCTGGAAAAAACTGACTTAGATTTAGAGGTACAGTTTGATATCATTTCAATTGTAAAAAACAATGTTGAGTTTACTATCAACTATATTGAGGATGCTTTTTACCCATTCTAAAAATGTTAAATAAATATAATTTTTTGCCCTATATTGTTATAGAATTATTTTTTTTAGTACTTTTGTAACAAATTTAAGCCTCAGCAAAATGAAAACAGTAGCCTCAGCCGTTGAACAATACATCAAATCAAAACCTTTTTTGCAAACTGCCCTCTCTCAAGGGATTATCAACCTCACGTCGCTCGCAAGGGTGATTCGCAAAGATATACAAAGCGAAACTACCACACGCGAAGTGCGTAATGGGGCTATAGTAATGGCTCTCAAACGATTATCAGTAGATATGGAATTCCGCTCTACGCATCGTATCGTAAAAATATTGAAGAATATAGGCGATATTATCGTGCGCTCCAATCTTACCGATTATACTTTCTTGCTATCGGATACTTTTATGAACAATCAAGCTGAATTGCTTCAAAAAATTCGAAACAACAAAGATGCATTCTACGCAGCTACTCGTGGAGTAAACGAAACCAACCTCATTGTAAGTAGTACAATGGAGGAAATTGTAGAAGATATTTTTAAAAAAGAACGACTGTTGCACAAATTCACTAATTTGGGGGCTATCAGTGTGAAATTACCAGAAGAAAACATCTCAGTACCAGGTATTTATTATTTCATCTTCCAACGATTAGCGTGGGAAGGTGTGAGTATGAACGAGGTGATTTCTACCGCCAATGAATTTACTATCGTAATCCCCGAATACCACGTGGATATTGCTTTTAAAGTGATTAAAGATTTAAAATTATTATAAAAATAAATGGTTAGAGTTAGATTTGCTCCAAGTCCTACAGGAGCATTGCATATTGGAGGCGTGCGTACCGCCTTATTCAATTATTTATTCGCCAAAAAACACGGTGGCGACTTCTTACTTCGCATTGAAGATACCGACCAAAATCGCTATGTACCAGGCGCTGAGCAGTACATCATCAACTCACTAAACTGGTTAGGGCTTACATACGACGAGGGGGTAGGCAAAGAGGGCAAACACGCTCCCTACCGCCAAAGTGAACGCAAGCCGCTCTACAAGCAATACGCCGATGCTCTTATTGAGAATGGTTGGGCGTATTACGCTTTCGATACCGCCGAGGCATTGGATAACGCGCGCAAAGAGGCTGAAGCCAAAGGGGATACCTTTATATACAACTGGGCGACACGCGATACTTTGCAAAACTCTCTATCGCTGAGTACTGAAGAAGTACAACAACGCCTACAACGCGGTGATGAGTACGTAATTCGCTTCAAAATGCTCCACAACGAACAGTTGAAAATGAACGATATGATTCGTGGGGAAGTAACTATCGACACGAGTACCTTAGACGACAAAGTGCTCTTCAAAAGTGACGGAATGCCTACTTACCACTTAGCAAACATCGTAGACGACCACCTAATGGAAATTACTCACGTAATACGCGGTGAAGAATGGTTGCCTTCTATGGCTTTGCACCTAATGCTCTACCGCGCTTTTGGTTGGCAAGCTCCTGCTTTTGCTCATTTGCCTCTTATCCTCAAACCTGTGGGGAATGGCAAACTCAGCAAACGCGATGGTATCAAACTCGGTTTTCCTGTCTTCCCAATGGATTGGACAGAGAATGGCGAAACGCTAAAAGGATTTAGTGGAGAAGGTTATTTTCCTGAAGCTCTTATCAACTTTTTAGCACTTTTAGGGTGGAATCCAGGGAATGATGAGGAGATTTTCTCAATGGAACAACTCATTCAACTATTTGATTTAGAAAAAGTACACAAGGCTGGAGCTCGCTTCGACCCTGAGAAAATCAAATGGTTCAACCACCAATATTTGCAAATGAAACCCAATGGTGAATTGGCTACCCTTTTCCAAAAAGACCTTACCGAAAGAGGTGTAACTGCCCCAATTACTACAGTAGAAAAAGTAGTTGGACTCATCAAAGAGCGTGCTTCCTTTGTAAGTGATTTCTGGGAACTCAGCAAATTCTTCTTTGAAGCACCTACCCAATACGACGAAAAGGCAATTAAAAAACAATGGAAAGAACAAACTCCTACCATTGTGAAAGAAGTAGCTGAAGTACTCCAAAATACTGCTAATTTTACTTCAATTGCCTTAGAAGAGGCGGTAAAGCAATATATGGAAACAAAGGGCTTAGGCTTTGGTCAAGTAATGCCTCCATTGCGCTTAGCATTAGTGGGTGAACTCAAAGGTCCTCACATATTTGATATTATAGAGGTTATAGGTAAAGAAGAAACACTACGCCGTTTGGACGCAATTCTTTCTGCTGAAAAATAAAAAAAATGAAATAATTTTTCACTTTTTATTTGGTAGTTAGAAAAATATTCTTACCTTTGCCCCATCAAATAGAACAATATTATATGACATTGTACACTTTAAACATAATGACGATGTGTTGCACACTCAATTTGAGCAGTGCAAGGCTCGTTATTTCTTAAAGATATGTCAGTTACTATATTTTAACAAACGAAATAACAACCCCCACTGCTTTATAAAGGTAGTGGGGGTATTTTTTTATAACGATGACAAAAATAAATTGTACTGAGAGTCTCATCAACGAACTCTATCACGAAAGTAAAAACATCAAGCACCACGTAAGCAAACAGCGTATTACACGCTTTGTAAACGACCTTTTTCAGTTCTTATTTCTTATTGACGAACGCACTTGCTTATCAAAAGTGAGTATAGAAGCGCGCTATGAGGAATTGCGTTGGGATTTTATCAATATTGTAGACGATTTTCTGCTAAACGAATCTCAAAAAGCAAAAACAACCGATTATTACGATTGCATTTTGCCTAATATCTATCAGCAATTGCGAGAAGATGCTCAGTATTTTATCGATAGCGACCCTGCAGCAACTTCTATCAGAGAGGTACAAATCACCTACCCTGGTTTCTTTGCTATTATGGTATATCGCATTGCTCACGAATTGTGGTTGCGCAAAGTACCTCTCTTGCCACGTATGCTCACTGAATACGCTCATAGCAAAACGGGTATCGACATTCACCCAGGGGCAAACATTGGAGTCCCTTTTATGATTGACCACGGTACAGGTATTGTAATTGGAGAAACTACAGTAATAGGCAACTACGTAAAAGTATATCAAGGAGTTACCTTGGGGGCTCTCTCAGTATCAGTAGATAAGGCTCATACCAAGCGCCACCCTACCATTCAGGATAATGTGGTGATATACTCTGGTGCTACAATTTTAGGTGGTGAAACCGTAATAGGACATGATAGTATCATCGGCGGGAATGTATGGCTCACCAATAGCATCGAACCTTTTACTAAGGTTTTCCACAAAAGTCAGATTATTGTAAAGGACAACGAAGTATATGAAGAACCGATTAATTTTGTTATCTAACTCCTAATTCCTAAACACGTAACTAATAAATAATTTATATAATGGCGTACAAAAATGTTTTAGAAGTCATCGGGCATACTCCCGAGGTGAAAATCAACAGATTGTTTGGCAATGATGCCAACGTGTTCATCAAATTAGAGCGCTTGAACCCTGGCGGTAGTATCAAAGACCGTATTGCGCTCGCTATGGTTGAAGATGCCGAAGCTAAAGGTATCCTCAAAAAAGATAGTGTAATTGTAGAGCCTACCTCTGGCAACACGGGAGTGGGCTTGGCATTAGTAGCGGCTGTAAAGGGCTATAAACTCATCGTGGTAATGCCTGAATCAATGAGTATTGAACGCCGCAAGTTGGTAGCCGCTTATGGTGCTGAAGTAGTACTCACGCCTAAAGAAAAAGGTACGGGGGGAGCTGTCGCTAAAGCTCTGGAAATAGCCGAAGGCAAACCTAACTATTGGGTACCTCAACAGTTTAAAAACCCTGCTAATCCTGATGTACACGAAAAAACAACTGCTCAGGAAATACTAAAATCTTTCCCCGAAAATTTTGACTATTTCGTAACAGGAGTAGGTACTGGCGGACATATCTCTGGAGTGTCAAAAGTGCTCAAACAACACTTCCCTAACCTCAAAACTGTAGCTGTAGAACCCGATCAATCGGCGGTATTGAGTGGTGGTGCTCCAGGTCCTCACGCCTTACAAGGATTGGGCACTGGCTTCATACCCGATAACTATAACCCTGCTGTAGTAGATGAAGTTATCCCTATCTCTAAAGAAGAAGCCTTTGATTACGCCCGCCGATTGGCTAAAGAAGAAGGTATCTTAGGTGGTATCTCTACAGGAGCTGCTTTAGCTGCTGTTGCTAAAGTACTCAAAAAAGACCCAAAAGCGCGTATCCTCACCGTAAATTACGACACAGGAGAACGCTATTGGTCAGTAGAAGGACTTTTTTAGTGAAAAGTGAAAAGCCCTAATAACTAAAAAGCAGTTGGATAAAATAAGTATCCAACTGCTTTTTTCGTAATTCGTATTTCGTAATTCGTATTTCGTAATTCGTATTTCGTAATTCGTAATTACAAATTCCCGATTACTTCATTTTTAGGGTATTTTACCTTATAACTAATGCGGAATTTTTTAGTTTCACCTGCTTTGAGGTTGGTATCCCAAGTGAGTATACCCGTTTCCTTATTCACTTCAGCTTTTGAGGCATCTAAGAGTTCTATTTGTATCTTATCATCAGTGGTAAGTGGATATTGATCTTTTAGTTTCAGGTCTATAGCCTCTTTTTTATTGTTCTTAACGGTAATTTCGTAGGTAAAAGTCTGCTCTTTATAGCTGGAAATAAACTTAGTTGCCGATTTGTCAGCTATTTTTTCGCGTTTTACACTTATCTTCTTATCATTACCCATAGTGAGTTGCATACTCTCTGAGGTTTGATTAGGGTCTATCAGTGTTTTGCCTACATACATATCTTCAAAAATCACATTTGCCTGACCAATAAGCAGGTTATACTGAGAATAATCGTCAACCGAAGCTACTAAATACACCCCATTATCTATGCGCGGTGCAGTGTAATACTCATATTTAGCTTTGATTTTAAGCTCTTTGAGTGATACACTGTGCTCTTTGTTGTTAGAGAGTATATCATAAGGCGTAGTAATCTCAAACGAGGTATTGAGTTGATTTTCGTTTAGATTTGTATAATCGGAAATAGTAGCTTCTTCTTGTATCTGTTCTACCACTGCATCTTTTTTGACTGCTCCTGAACGATAGGCATTAGCTCTCACGTAGTCGTAGTCGCGATCATATCGTCTGCCAAAATAGAGATACCACGCTTTTAGTAGCGTAAACTGATTATTCTGATTAGGATTACCACTAGAAAGACTCAGTTTGATATGCTTCCAATCTACCCCAGTGTTTTGTCGCACTTGCGCCTTATACACCAAATTGATAGGTTGAGAGATATTGTCAGCACGCAGGTCATAAAAAGGCACCCACGACGCATTGGGGGTTATATAACTCACACTGAAATCAGCTTTAACAGGAGCATCAACCATTACTTGTAACACCAATTTGCCATCAGAAAGCGTTTCTTCTTTAGTAACTTCTCCTTTAAGACGTTGTTCCAAATTGTAACGAAGACTGCGCAATTTGTTTTGCTTATCAGTCATTGTATCTATTTTGTCGAGAGAAGTGGTCATCTTATCCTTTGAATAGTCGAGAAACTTAGCGTACTCAGCTACATTAAGTCCGGTACCACCTCCTAACACCGATTTGTTTTCTTTGATAAGCTCTACCACCTGCTTTTCAGCAGCAATTTGGTTGCTGAGTTTATCGATTTGAGAAGTCAGCAAGTCGATACTATCTTTCACTTGTTTCGATTTGGGCAAGAGGTTGTCACCATCAGTAGTATACTGAGTGGTAAATTGAGCCGAAAGTACCGTTACATTTTTAGGAGCTACAATGCGAAGCGTATTCTCATTCAGTCTATTAGCAACGTTTTTCACTACAATTTCATTCGTACCCTTGTTGAGGTTCGCACTAAAATAATGAGTAAGTTCAGCTGAATTGAAATATACTGTAGCTGCATCGAGTTTAGCATTAGCGAACTGCGCTTTTTGCGCTAACACAAAAGCTGAACTAAACAATAAAATATAGGTAATAAACTGTTTCATCTACGCATTATTCGTTTTTTGTTTCTCGTCATTCGTAATTCGTCCCTCGTCATTCGTAATTTGTTTCCCTTCTTTAGCCAAGTAAGTAGGAAGGTTCAATCCTGCCATATTGAAGAGGTCGTTGAGAGGTGGGACAGTTTTCATCATCCCCGATACGAAATTGGCAGTGGAGTTATTGCCATCTTCACCTTTGCCAGAATCCCATACTGTAATCTTATCGATTTTGATATTCTTAACAGCTTCCACTTGGGTTTTAACGAGTTCAGGCAACTTCTCGATAAGGAGCAATTGGAATGCTTTGGTAGGGTCGCCCCCTGCTGCACTAACCACATCTTTATAACCTTCAGCTTGTTTGGTAAGGATTTGGAAGAGACCTTTTGCTTCAGCTTCCATTTTAGCGTAAATAGCATCGGCTTCCCCTTTAGCTTTCTCGCGGAGGCGTTCAGCTTCAGCTTGTGCCTCGATAATAGCGCGTTGTTTGTCAATTTCAGCAGGGACAATGATATTTGCCACTTGGGTAGCACGTTCGCGTTCAGAACGAGCAGTTTCAGCTTTTTCTTCAGCTGAATAGGCTTCTTCTAAGGCTTTAGCTTGTTGTACTTTTTCAGCCGAAATAGCAATACGCAACGATTCGGCTTCTTTTTCACGGCGTAGCGCTTCAGAGTTAGCAATCGCAATTTTAGCCTCGTTTTCCCCTCTGATAGCCAAGGCATTGGCTTCTGAAATTTTGATACGACTATCGCGGTCGGCTTCTGCTTTACCGATAGACTCAAACTTCTTAGCTTCGGCAATCCCTACAGTTTCATCTTTCTTAGCCTCGGCGATGCTAATCTCTTTATCTTTTTGAGTGATAGCGATTTTCACATCTCTATCGCGGTGTGTTTCGGCTATTTGGGTATCTTTCTCACGGTCGGCAAGGGCTTTACCAGTTTCCCCTATTTTCTCTTGTTCAGCCACACTAATTTTTGCCTCGTTGATAGCTTTCGCAGCCGCTTCTTTACCAAGAGCTTCAATATAACCCGACTCGTCTTTGATATCGGTTACGTTTACGTTGATGAGTTTTAAACCTATTTTTTTGAGCTCACTATCTACGTTTTTAGAGATGTTTTCGAGGAACTTATCGCGGTCGGAATTGATTTCCTCAATAGTCATAGTAGCGATAACCAAACGCAACTGACCGAAAAGAATATCTTTTGCCAACTCTTGAATTTGCTCAGGTGAGAGCCCTAAGAGGCGTTCGGCAGCTGCATTCATATTCTCGTGTTCGGTAGAAATCGCAATCGTAAAACGACAAGGTACATCTACGCGAATATTCTGACGGCTCAACGCATTGGTAAGGTTTGCCTCGATAGAAAGCGGACGCAAATCTAAATAAGCATAATCCTGAATCACAGGCCATACAAAGGCGCCACCCCCGTGGATACATTTGGCAGATGAACCGCCGGTTTTACCGTAGATTACGAGAATTTTGTCGGACGGACAGCGTTTATAGCGCGCCACGAGCGATGAGATAGTAACGAAGAGGACAACCGCCAAAATAACGATAAGTCCAATTGGTGAAGTGAATGTTTCCATTAAAATATTGTTTTAAATTAAATAATTAACAAATGTTGCGACAAAGATAAAGAATAAGTTACGATTTACCAAATTTTCTAAAGGCTTGAATGGTTTGGTAATAGCCGTAACCTATAAATATACGACCTATGAAAAGGAAAAGGTATGATAAACCTGATAAGTTAAAAATACTATTTTCTTCTTTTTCAAAAGGTTTTAAATCAATAATGTTTAGTATTTTTATAAAGTCAGGGATAATATAGTCTTTGATGTGTGTATTTTCTTTATATAGAAAAGGACTTTTAAATAGAATAATAGCTAAAAGGAAAGAAAGTATAATTAATATCAAAATAGGTAAAAAACTGTCTATATCTTTATTAAGAAAAGAAAATGCACTAATAATAATTATTATGAAGGTGAATGAAATAATAATGTAAGTGTTATGTATGAATGGTAAACAACAAAGCATTAACAAATAAGTTATTATTCCTGTAGACGCTGTAAAAAGTATTCCTCTTAACCAATTTGTTCCAAAATTATTTGAAACTTTATTTGCCAATAATAATAATTTATCATTGTTACTCTTTGAAGAAACAGATTTAAGTTCTCTTTCATAGACTAACATTTCTCTTTTTGAAAACTCTAAGGCTTCTATTTTATTGTTTTGTTTATATGAATTGTCTTTTATAACGCGATAAGTCTCACGAAGTTGTTTATAAACAGAAGGGGCTTCGTCATGGGCTTCAAAGTCATTTTTATATTTTATATCATCAATATTCTTAAAAATATATAGAACTCCCTCTTCTTCTATTTTTATATCCCAAAGGTTGATATTAGTGTTAAAATTACTCCGAGATATATCTAAACCTCTTCTAAAAATTGTACTTTCAAATCGTATATAGGACACTCTTGTCTCTACTCTACAATGTAGAAATTGAACTTCTTCATCAAATTCTGTATTTGAAAAAATTGCCCTATCCAAAAAATCTGTAAAGTGAAACTGCTGCGCTTTATGAAAATGAGCACTATAAAAGTCTACTAATTTATTGAATGAAGTATTTTTAAACCGAACAGTATTATGAAATTTACAATGGTGAAAACGTACTTTTCTATGAAACTGAGCATTTCCAAAATTGATAGATTCTTTTTTATAGTCTTTTATATCAGTACAAAATTCTGTTCCTGAAAA
This sequence comes from Capnocytophaga sp. oral taxon 326 str. F0382, assembly GCF_000318295.1. Lineage (NCBI taxonomy): Bacteria > Pseudomonadati > Bacteroidota > Flavobacteriia > Flavobacteriales > Flavobacteriaceae > Capnocytophaga > Capnocytophaga sp. oral taxon 326. The sequence continues at coordinate 89,357 of NZ_KB291361.1, read as the reverse complement.
ATAAATAGTATCATAAAAAATAGCTTGAGAGAAGTCTATTTCTTTTTGAAATTTAGCATTTTCAAAAAGAAATTTAACTTCTGAATTATTCTCATTTAAATTGTCATCTTGCTTGACGCCAAATTTTGTGTTTGAGAAATTAGCTTTAACATCAAATATACTTCCTGAAAAATTAGCTTCTTGCTTAAATACACTTCCCGAAAAATTAGCTTCTTGCTTAAATATACTTTCTGAAAAACTAACTTCTTCAGAATCATCATTTTGTAAAGAGGTAAAAGTACAATTTAAAAACTTAGTTTCCCCATTAAATGATATTTCTCTAAAATTAGTATTCCCTCTAAATGTAGTATCTTCAAAATAAAGTTTTTCTATTTCAGAATTATGAAATTGAGTAAAAAAATTAAAGTTTATGTTTTTAAATTCAGCTTCATAGAACTTTGATTCTAAAAAACTTACAGGGCCATTAAATTCAACTCTATTAAAAGAAATATTTTTTACTTTAGAAGCATCAAATCTATTTCCTCCATTAAATTTTACATTTTCAAATTCTATAGTATCAAAAAAGCAACGACCAAAATCATTATATTTATTTCCTTGAAATTTGACTTCTTCAAATTTAGCTTTATAAACATTTGATTTAAGAAAACTGACAGAACCATTAAATTCAACTTTATTAAAAATAATTAATGGCCCTTTTTGCATTTTCCCAAATTTTTCTATTTCTTCCTCATTTTTAAAAATACAACTTGAAAAATCCACATCTTCTTGAAAGATACAATTTGAAAAATTAACCTCTTTATCAATAGTTTTTCCTATAATTTTAATCTCTTCTGTAAAAACTAAAGTTTCTTCCTTATAAACTTCTCGTAATTTATCAATAACATCAAACAAAGTCTCATCATTTGGCAAATTATATAACCAAATTTCTTTATCATTGCTTTTAGAGCGATTAATGTATTTTTCTAAATCCATAATGTTTTTATTTTCTCAATTAAGGTTTTCTACTGAAGGCGTCCGAAAAGTTCTATCTGTGAAGGCGTTTGCAAAACGCCCCTACACAACATAATTCAAAAACGACTGATTATCAAGGTAATCAACTTTGGCAAAGTGTGAAACTTTGCCAAAGTGTAGCGACTCATTTTCTCTTACCATAGCGCTTTTCATAGTAATCTCTAAATTCTTTTACTTGATCTTCAGTATAATGAAATAAACCATAACCTTCTTTTAGAGGGCGTTCTACTATGTAATAATAGGTATTTTTATCTAAATCTTTTACTAAATGAACTGAAATAAAAAAATCATTACTCCCTGTAATACATATTTCATAGTTCGTGAGTTTTAAGTATTGCGATGCGTAGTTATTAGCGCGTTGTTGCCAAGTCAGCGTAGAAGGCAGTGTTATATTTCCAAAACTATTATAGTTTTTGTTAAGGATTATCTTAAAGTAATCGGCTAATACTTTTGCATAAGTAACTTTTTGTAAATCTTTTGAATGGTCGCCTGTAGTTTTGAGAAGATAGATTTCACTTTCTGATTTTTTATACACATAATAAGTGTTAGTCTTATTCTTTTTTACCTCCCCTTCATCACGACAATAACCCCAATGTTCTACTTTTTGAATGTGGAAACTAATATATTCCTCACTGATTTTTTTATAAGTACCATAAGAGGTGGTAAAACAATCATTTCCACACGGGGCTGAATACCACGATTTAAAATTTCCATCGGTTGATAACTGTAGGTGATTACCATAACTCCAATCGGGATTTTCGGGTTTTGTAAGGATATAAAAATCTTCCTTATTAACATTATCTCCTAATATGTTGTTAATCTCCCATTTAGCACCTATAAGGTCTTGGGCAGAAACCATTCCTATACAGAGAAAATTGAGTATTATAAAAAGTGTTTTCATCATTGTTTTCTCTTCTTTGTTTTACAATTAATTTCAAATACTCCCCAAATGCCTTTGAGTCCGTATTTTTTTATAGCTTTAGCACCTTCTGAATAGTAGGCTTTGAATTTGCCTTTATCATATTTTTCCAATAGATTTTTTATTTCCTCATTATCTTCACTGAGTAACTTGCCATTCAGATAGAACAAGCTCCATATTCGGGGATAGTCGTTGCCAAATACTGCTTTGATAGCACTCTCGGAATAATAAGGTCGGTCTTCCCCCGTTAGTCGCAATTCATCTTTGGAGACAACTTCAATAGGGTGATCGAGAAAGAGCGCTACAAGTTCGTTGTTATGTAGCTTTATCCCTACTACTTTATCAGGTTGAGATTTATTGTCGTTGTTAAGCAAGCGTATTTTCTTCCCTTCTTTTACATAAGGAAAACAATAAGTTCGATTGAATATTAATGGTTCTACAATACATAAGGTATCTTGCTTTAACACAAGTTGGTGAGGGCTATTGATCACTTTCCTTTGCTCTTTTTTGTCTCTAATAACATAAGTGTAATAAGTCTCTCCCTTAGATTGCGAAAAAGTGTAAAATGGCAAAAAGAATAGCAAAAATAGATATTTCATTGTATTATTGTTGTTTTTTCTGTTCTTTAGCACTTTGTTTTAAGTCTTTTTCAGTAAAGTAATAAACTGTTACTTTATCTTTATAATATTCCTCTCGCAGGTAGTAATAGATATTGGTTTTCAAGTCTTTCACAAGGTAAAGAGTACTAAAATCATTTGGGTATCCTTTGAGAATTTCGTAAGAAATAAGGTGAAAAAGTTTGCGCACAAGTTTGCCAATACGCTCATCCTTAGGTACATCACTTTTCAGTTGGAAAGAAGGATTGGGTGATTTACCATTTCGGCTATATATTTTCATAAAGCGTGCTAAAGCCTCTGCATTTTTAGCCTTTTGTTTATCGGTAATGAGGTTTCCAGTACTTTTGATAAAATAAAATTCATCATTAGATACTTTATGAATGTAGTAACTGCCAATAGCTACCTTCAGATAGTTTTCCCCCACCATTTGGTATTGACCATCATAATGATCTTTATCTATCATACAAGGTGGAAAAAAAGTACCATCAGGGCGAAATAGAATTGTATTATCAGCTACACAAGGATTTTTCTGGCGTGGTTTTTTTAGAAAATAAACATCCGTTACATCGGGGAATTCTCCTAAGAAATTATCAATATCCCAATCCTTGCCTATAAACTCTTGAGCTGAAAGACAAGTGATAGAAAATAAAGCGATTAAGAGTGTTTTCATTTTTAGATTTTTTAGTAATCAAAATTTGTAATACAAAATGCTCATCGTTCCACGATTGTACTATGACCCTGTGCGAATGGCTTCTACAGGATTGAGTCGCGCTGCTGAGGAAGCAGGAATGATGCCCGAAAGCAAGCCTACTACAAACGAGATACTCAAACCTATGGCTACATTTTTAAACGATAGTATAAAAGTAAAACCTTCTTCACTGCTTGGGATTACAAAGGTGAGCAACCATACGAAGAGCAACCCAAAAAGTCCGCCGATAATCGCCAAAAGCACTGCTTCAAACAAAAACTGAAATAAAATAAACTGATTTTTAGCACCTAATGACTTTTGTACCCCGATGAGGTTGGTGCGTTCTTTCACACTCACAAACATAATGTTGGCAATCCCAAAGCCCCCTACCAAGATAGAAAAGCCCCCAATAATCCAACCTACTACATTCATCATTCCAATGGTTTCGTCTATCATATCAGTAAACGACGAGATTTTGTTGAGGAAAAAATTGTCTATATCCTCAGGTTTGAGTCCGCGATAAGTACGGAATTTCTGGCGCAATACAGCTTCATATTCTGCCATATCCACTCCTTTTTTAGGTTTGAGTACAACCCCACTGGGCATCCCTTGCGGACCTGTATTCATAAAACTTCGGACGAAATTAGCTGTTACATAGGCATTATTATCAGGACCTCCCCCTAATTCTCCGTATTTTTTTAGTACCCCAATAACCGTGAGTCGCCTGCCAAACACGCGTATTTCTTTATCGAGAGGATCTTCTTCTCCAAAGAGTTGTTCGGCAGCTTCATAGCCTAATATCGTTACTGCTGTTCCTGCGTTAGCTTCCGCATCGTTGTAAAAACGCCCTTTGCCCATACGAATGTCGCTAATCTGTTCCACCCCCGCTGAGGTAGCCTGCACGGACATTGAGGGAATAGTTTTACCGCCATACTTCACCGCCGAATTGAGACCAAATAACTCGTACACCACCGCTTCGGTATTAGGCAATTCACGTTTGAGAAATTCGTATTCCTGATAGGTGACTTGCGGAAAGCTCAGGCGTTGCCACTGAGGCACAGAAGAAGGCGCAAAAGAATATTTGGAAAGGTTGATCATATTCTTATCCAAACCCGAAAGACTCTCCTGAATACTCCTATTCAATGAATCAACCGCTGCTAACACCGAGATAATAGAAAAGATGCCCACCGTTACACCTAATAGCGATAGGAAAGTGCGGAGCTTGTTGTCGCGCAGTGACTTGATAGCAAAGTTAAAACTCTCTTTTAATAGTTGTAGATAAATGAACATATTGTATTTTTTACATTAATTTCTAAACGTCTTGTTTTTCAATAACGGCAGACTGTAATAAGCCCCCACCGAAACGCTGTGATATTGTGTTTTTTCTGTAGAAATTTCAGAAGGATAGCGAATTGTATTCCCTGCATAAGCTACATAAAAATGTAAATTTTGGGTAGGGATAGGAGCGTATAAAGCTGCTAATGAATAAATATAGTTATAACGCAAATCGCCTTGTGGTGTTTTACCACTTGCTACGCTCTCAGCCCCTGCTTTTAAAGCCATACTCCAGCAATCGGTAAAAAGGTATTCATACCGCCCTACGATACCTTTATAGGTGATATCTTCACGCATCAGGTAGTTACCAGCAGTCAATCCTTCGTAATCGCTGATAATTTTAGAACCCAACAGCGGATAATCAGCCCCCATTTTAGCATACATAAGGTCTAAATAGGCGTTGTGTTTATCACTTTTATACTGATGTCCCAAAGCGATGGAATGACTGTAATATTTGTTGGCAAATTGCGAAATATTGTAAGAATAATGAGTATTGAGCTTACCCTTAGCAAATTTGCCTTGCCAATACGCATAAGCTCCTATAGGTGTTTTAGACGCTGAAAACGAAGCAGTGCTAAAACTATTGTTTTGCAGATGCTTTTCAAAAGTATTATTCAGTGTATTATGCAATTGCAATCCTATGTTTTGAGTATCGGTAAGTGACACTGCTAACCTCATTCCTGCTATAAAAGGACTAACAACATACCCAAGATGATCGGCATATACAAACTCATATAAAGGATGTATGTCTAACTCATAAGAACCTACCATTGCATACAGTTTTCCTAAACTTACTTCCCAACGTTTAGAAGCTCCAAAACGATAACTCAAAAAAGCAAAATCTAATGCCAAAGTTCCATTATCTAAAGAAGTAGCAGTAAAAGGCTTGTTCAATCGAAACCTAATGTGATACGAAAGCGACTCGTTGTAATTGCCATAAAAATGCAAGCGCGCTTCGTCTAACTGAAAATGAGATGATGGTGCTCCATTATACCACTCTCTTAAGAAACCACCTCTAAAATAGAAGTCTAAATTATTGTGAGACACGATACTATCTTGCGATTTAGCCTGTAGTGAAAAACACAGAACAACACAAAATAAAACTGCTTTCTTCATAGGATATAGGATTGATTTAAGAATTTGCCAATTTGCTAATCTGCTAATTAACAAATTAGCTCATTAACAAATTTTAATCTCTTTTGTTTGCTTCGTATTAGTAAAAAGTAGTATTTTTGTAGCCAAAAATAAAACTTTTTTTTCAAATGAGCACTGCAAAACAAGCAAAATCTGCTTTAATATCTGTTTTTGACAAGACAGGATTAGAACCTATCATTCACAGAATGAAAACTTTAGGTATTACTATCTACTCTACTGGAGGTACTGAAGATTTTATCAAAAAACTTGGTGTAGAAGTGATTCCAGTGGAAAGTATTACCGATTATCCCTCCATTTTTGGAGGACGTGTGAAAACGCTCCATCCTAAAATTTTTGGAGGCATCCTCAACCGTCAGGACAATGTGCAGGATACTGAAGAAATGAAACAATATGCTATTCCTCAAATTGACATAGTGATTGTGGATTTATATCCTTTTGAAAAAACAGTGGCAAGCGGTGCTAATGAACAAGAAATTATTGAAAAAATTGATATAGGTGGTATTTCGCTCATCCGCGCTGCTGCTAAAAACTATAAAGATGTGCTTTGTGTAGCCTCAGTTGATGAATACAGTGACCTTTTGCAGATTTTAGACGAACAACACGGCAGCACTACTTTAGAACAGCGCCGCCACTTTGCTGCTAAAGCCTTCCGCGTATCGTCTCACTACGATACTGCTATCTTCAACTACTTCAACCAAACCGAAGAAATTCCTACTTTGGCTATCAACGAGTGTGACGGACAAGTATTGCGCTATGGCGAAAATCCTCACCAAAAAGGAGAATTTTACGGTAATTTCGATGCCCTTTTTGATAAATTACACGGCAAAGAACTCTCATACAACAACTTGTTAGATGTAGATGCTGCTATAAATCTAATGGCTGAATTTGTAGGCGATGATCCTACTTTTGCTATACTAAAACACAACAATGCTTGTGGCGTAGCAACGCGCAAAACGATACACGAAGCCTATAAAGATGCGCTCGCAGGTGACCCCGTTTCAGCTTTTGGAGGTATTCTTATTTCTAATACAAAAATCGATTCGGCTACTGCCGAAACTATTCACTCACTGTTTTTTGAGGTAATCATTGCACCTTCTTATAGTGATGAAGCTCTAAAAATACTCGAACAGAAGAAAAACCGTATTATTTTAGTACAGAAGAAAGCCAAAATGCCTACAACAAGTGTGCGTTCGTGTCTCAATGGCTATTTGGTGCAGGAAAAAGACCTCAAAACTGATAGCATAGCTGATGTACAATACGTAACTGCTGTAAAGCCTTCAACGGAAGTGCTCGACGACCTTTTCTTCGCTTCTAAAATATGTAAAAACACCAAATCGAATACTATTGTATTAGCTAAAAACAAACAGCTCATCGCCAGTGGTACAGGACAAACCAGCCGCGTTGATGCACTCAAACAAGCTATCGAAAAGGCTAAAGAATTCAAATTTGATCTCAACAATGCCGTAATGGCAAGTGATGCCTTCTTCCCCTTCCCCGATTGCGTGGAAATTGCTCACAACGAAGGAATTCGCTCAGTAATACAACCTGGTGGCTCTATTAAAGATCAAGCCAGTATCGACTATTGTGATGCCCACCAAATGGGAATGGTATTCACAGGAATACGACACTTTAAACACTAATTAAACGCTATTTAAACAACGTATGAAACACATTGCAGCCGTAGGAGGCTATTTTATAATGCTTTATGATGTCTTTCGCAAACGCACCCGCTGGTCGATTACTAAAGACCTCATATTGCGTGAGATAGACGACCTCATCTTTGGATCTATAGGTATCGTAGCTTTTATCTCTTTCTTCGTGGGAGGGGTAGTAGCTGTACAAACCGCTTTGAATATCGACAACCCTTTTATCCCTAAATACCTCATAGGTTTCGCTACTCGTCAATCTATTGTATTGGAGTTTGCTCCTACCTTTACAGCAGTAATTTTAGCAGGGAAAATTGGTTCGTTTATCACTTCCAGCATAGGTACAATGCGCGTAACCGAACAGATTGACGCCCTTGATATTATGGGGGTAAACTCGGTGAATTATTTGATATTCCCCAAAATAGTAGCCCTAATGTTAATGCCTTTCCTCATCGCCTTAGGTATGTACTTAGGGGTATTAGGAGGTTGGGCTTCTGCGGTGATGAGTGGCTATACCACCTCTGCCGAATTTGTACAAGGAGTGCAATACGACTTCAAACCTTATAGTATGGTGTATGCCTTCACTAAAACCGTAGTTTTTGCATTTTTCTTAGCTACTATTCCGTCCTATCACGGTTATTATATGAAGGGAGGCGCTTTAGATGTTGGAAAAGCCAGTACGGTTTCATTTGTATGGACGAGTATAGTGATTATCCTTGCTAACTCAGTGCTTACACAATTGTTCTACGCTTAAAATGTATCAAGAAAACAAACCGCAATATCGCATTTTACTACTGATAGCTTTAGCACACGGACTCAATGACCTCATACAAGGGGTCATTCCGTCTATTTACCCCACCCTACAAAGCAAATATGCTCTCACTATGACACAAGTAGGGGTAATTACACTCTGTTACCAACTTTCAGCCTCTATATTACAACCCTTAGTAGGCAACTACACCGATAAACACCCCAAACCTTACTCACAAGTATTAGGAATGGCGTTTACCACTATAGGAATTATAAGTTTATCATTAGCGAGTAGTTATGCAGCTATACTGTGCTCGGTAGTGTTTATAGGGGTAGGTTCATCGGTATTTCACCCCGAAGCATCCCGAGTAGCCTTTTTAGCCTCAGGTGGCAGGCGCTCATTTGCTCAAGCTATCTTTCAATTAGGAGGGAATTTTGGCACAGCCTTAGCCCCTCTGTTGGTGATATTGTTGTTATTGAGCAAAAAAGTAATCGACGGGAGAGTTGTAGAAGAGAGTCATCAAGGTAATTTGATATGGTTTGCGAGCTTCTCTATTTTTGCAATGTTCATTTTGCTTCTCATAGGCAAATGGCGCAGCATCTTGCTTAAACTACTCAAAAAGAAGGTAAAAAAACCAGTAGTTTTGCCCAATCTCACCCGTGCGAAAATACGCAACTCTATGATTATATTGATGTTGCTAGTATTCTCCAAAAACTTCTATACAGCAGCTATCAACAATTACTTTCAGTTTTACACCATTAAAAAGTTCGGATTTAGCAATGCCGAGGCACAAGTATACCTATTTTATTTTTTGGGAGCAGTAGCAGCAGGTTCACTTATTGGAGGATTTTTGGGTGACAAAGTAGGAAGAAAATTTATCATTTGGTTTTCAATCTTAGGAGCAGCCCCATTTGCGCTTTGGTTGCCTTATGCCGATGCTACCACTACGGCAATACTCATCGTACTGATAGGCTTCATCATCTCATCGGCTTTTGCTTCTATCTTAGTCTATTCACAAGAATTATTACCCCAGAAAATAGGAATGATTTCAGGATTTTTCTACGGTTTTGCCTTTGGTATGGGCGGCTTAGCTTCAGCTGTATTAGGCAAATTGATAGACATAACCGACATCGATTTTGTTTATAAACTCTGCTCATTCCTACCCCTAATGGGACTTATTGCTTATTTCTTACCAAACTTATCAAAAAAAGAAGTTAGAAAATAAATAACTTTTGATAAAAATAAAAAAAGAATAATTAGAGTTTATGAAAAAGAAGCCAAGTATCTCAGTAGGAATTGTTATAAGTTTGATTCTCTTGCTTATCAATTTCTGTTACTCCATTATAAAACATCCTTCCGATTGGAAATATATTGATTTTAGTAATTTGCATATCCATATGATATACTTCTACAAAAATTGTATTATAATTCCTTTTCTTATAGCTTTATTGTTCTTTGCCTTTTATAGTTTTTTCTACAAATGGGCAAAGAAAGGGCTTTGGATTACAATTATGTTACTTGTAATAACTGTAATAGGGTTTTGGTTATATATTCGTATAAGTCTGGAAACAACCTATAGATTATAGAAACTATATTATATGTATAAAAATATGGAAACAAGAAAATTGTTGACGCTTTTATGTGCAAATCTCTTTATATTTTTTGGGTATTCCCAAGTAAATAAAAACAAATTAATAGATAATTCCCTAAAAGGAATTATCAAATCTGTAGAATATCAGTATTTCCTTCCTGATGAAAAAGGAGAATTAGACGAGTGAGGGGTAGTAGATTTTGAAGAATGTTCTTCTATTATCACTATAGAACCTGCAATATCTTGTTCTTTTGATAGGGCTGGAAATATTATAGAATCTCAGGTCTTTAGCAAAAACTACGAGATGATGCTTTATTTACAATATACTTATGACAAAAATGGAAATGTCATAAATGAACATCGAGAATTAGAAAACAATAATATATCTCGAAATAGTAAAAAAGAATATGATAAGGATAACAATATTCTAAAAGAGACAGTTCTAAACATCAATAAATATAAAAAGGTGAAAGATAAGGAGGAACTAGTCTATACCTATGATAAAAATAAGTTGTGTTTGAGAAAAGATATTTTTATTAATGGTAAGAAAGAATCTTATATCACCTACCAATATGATGATAAGAAAAACTTGACACTTCAGCAGGTTTTCTACAAGAATAAATTGAAAAATGAGTATTCGTTTACGTATTATTCTCAGCAAGAAATGAAATCTTCAAAGTATGATGAAACTTATAACTATTGGACAGAAGGCAAAAAGGGAAATTTGAAAGGTGTGAAACAAGAGATTCAAAAGAAATATAATGAGAAAGGGATATTAAGGGAACATTATATTAAAAAGATAGATATCAATGGTTATTTGTTAGAAAAAGCGAGTATTGGTGATAATAATGAAGCTGAAGAGAAATACGTATATACTTATGATAGTAAATACAATCTAATAAAGAAAGAATTTTACAAAGGGACTGCAGTAGACCGTTGGGAAACTTATTCTTATAATGAAAAAGGTTTGAAAACACAAGAAATTAATTAATTCAACTTGCTAGTTATTGATTATTTTAAATAACTGTAATCCAAAAATATACATTGTAACTTTTATTAAAAAACCTTTTAAAGTAACAGAATGTATTGTTCTAGGAAACATCTTTTTAATATCGCTTATAGCTACTTCTACACGCTTTCTCATCTCTAACTTCTGTCTACTTTATTTTTCTGAGTCAGGTCTTTTGCTATTCTTTTTTCGTTGTGTTTTTAACTCAACACATTTATTTTCAAGTAGATAATCTTCCATTTGATAATCTGTATAAGCACTATCCCCATAAAGTCTTGCCTCTGGTGGAAAAATCTCTGTGATCTTATCTAAGGCTTTCACATCTGCCGTTTTTCCTACGGTAAAATGAAATGCAATAGGTATGCCTTCTCCTGTTGTAACTAACTGAACTTTAATCCCATAAAAATAAGACCGCATACTTGCTGTATAGCCTCTATATTGTTTGCCTTTTACAATTTTACATCATTAATACGAATGTTTTGACAAATAGGGACAGGAAACGAATCTATGATATAGTTCATTTCACAAGTAATCTCTTTATAAAAAGAGGCTACTAAATGAAATAATTCATAAAGTATATTTCCCAGATTATGCAAACGTCTATTAAACCTACTTTCTTCTAACATATTAGGGAACAAATTGTATTGTTTAACAAATTTGATAGCTGAACGATGGTTCCCATAGAAACTGGTAGCAGCTATAAATGCTGTTGTAATAATCTCGCTATCAGATACTTTTCTGCGAATATCTTCAGAATGATTAATTTCTTTTAAAATATCATCGATGATACAAAAAATTGATGTAATTTTGTCTTTGCAAAGCATTGGAGTTGTTTTTATTTTTTTGCAATTACAAATATACAAATCTTTTGCTTTGCTTTTTTATTTTTTGAACTTTTCAACTAGCAAGTTGAATTAATTATCTAAAAGACGGAAAAATTGATTTCTATGAGGATAAAACTTACAAATATGATGAGAAAGGAAATCCCATTGAAGAAAAAGCAGTTGATAAAGAAGGGGAAGTGCTCTACTTATACAAGATAAATTACACCTACTATAAATAATGATTATCACATAACCCCATCTATAGTATTTTAGTTAAAATTGATATATTCAGATGTTACAAAATCGTATTAAGCAAAAGCGAATAGAACTCGCTCAAAAAGCAAAAATAATTTCTTATAAAGCTAATCCTTACTGTGAAGTATTAGGATTGGTAAATACCGAAACGCTAATATCTTTTTATGATTTTGTACGAGAGGCTATACGATATGAGAACAATACCCCCTATAATGATAGGTTGTCGTTGAATGAAGAACTAACTTCAGTTAAAAAGAAAGAATGGATGCTCTCTAAAATACAATCTATTACTACAATAGGCGATGTAATTATACTTCCATTCCACGATTTTGGTATAAGATTACGCTTAACAGAAGTGTCTTCATTTTTCCTTAACGAGATAACGCAATGTGAAACTGAATTTGTAGGTTGGGATATAGGTTATAGCAACGAAACTAAAGGGTGTTATCAGTATTTTTCAGATGAAGAATATTACCTATTTGAATATGAAAGGTATACTCATCATTTGTAATTCGTAATTCGTCATTTGTAATTCGTTATTCGTAATTAACTCGTTTTCTTATAGTTCCAAATTGCCCAGCTGTTTAGCAGTATTGCAAAGCCTACTAAATACAAGAACTCAGTACTGAGTTGTGCAAAACTACTGCCTTTGAGTACAATAAGTCGCATTGCATTGACAAAATGGGTTACCGGAATGGCATTACTCACCTGCCTACTCCACGCAGGCATACTATCTACGCTGGTGAGGAAACCGCTCATCAGTAGGAATATCATTATAAAGAAATAGGCGATGAACATAGCTTGCAACTGCGAATTAGCATAAGTGGAGACGAGCAGTCCGAAGCCGAGAATCGCGATGAGATACATTATAGCAAAGGCATACAAGGTGAGCAAACTGCCTGCGGGGAAGATACCATAGACTACATACATCACCACAAGCCCCAAAGTGAAGAGGATTAACCCTACTACCAAAAAGGGTATGAGCTTGCCTAATATAAACTGCCACTTCTTAATAGGCGTTACATTAATCTGCTCGATAGTGCCTATTTCCTTTTCTTTAACTACATTGAGAGCTGAAAGAAAGCCCCCGATAATGGTGAGTAATATAGCTAAAATGCCTGGAACAATATAGCGCGTGTATTGCATATAGGGGTTGTACCAATGGGTACTCTCCACCCCGATTTTGGCTACATTACCTATGCGCTGAGGTGTTTTTACATTTACATCGAGCTGGGTGTTGAAGTCGCGTATCACTGAAAGCAAATAGGCTCCCCCTAAGGACGACTTACTCCCGTTAATGGCATCGATAGAGACACCGAGAGGTTGCTTTCCTTCGCGTACGAGGTTGCGCTCAAAACCTTCGGGGACTTCTAAAACTACATCAGCTTTGCCGTCTTCTATCAGGGCGATACCTTCCTTATAGGAGAAAGGAGCCTTTACGAGCTTAAAGTACCCTGACGCAGTAATCTTCTGTATCAGTTGGTGAGAATAGGTACTTTGGTCGTGGTTGATATACACAAGGTTGATGTTCTTCACATCGAAATTGGCAAGTAAGGGCAATATAATCAGTTGGAAGCTAGGTGCCACAAACATCATTGCCAAGATCGTCTTATCTCGGAATATCTGCTTAAATTCTTTTTGTAGTATAAAGCTTAACACTTTCATTTCTTCTTTATTGTAATCTAATCTTAAACTTCTTCATTGCAAGGCTTAAGAAAATTACCGCCATTGCTATTAATATCAGCGTTTCTTTCCATACGTAAGTGAAATCCAACCCTTTGAGCATTACTTTCTTCACGATACTGTAGTAATAACTTGAGGGGAAGACTTTGGATATTCCTTGAAAAATAAGGGGCATATTCTCTATGGGGAACATAAAGCCGGTAAAGAAAGCCGTAGGGAGCATCATTCCCATCATAGCGATGAGCATAGCTGTTTGTTGTGAAGCAGTAACGGTGGATATGAGTAGCCCCAACGACAAACAGATGATGATAAACAAAGTGCTTTCGGCGTACAGCAACAGCAGATTGCCACGTATCGGGACATCGAGCATATAGACCGATAGCAGGAGTATCACGGTGAAGTTGATGAGCGAGAGAATAAGGTAAGGCACGGCTTTGGCAATGAGTATCATTATAGGTTTGAAAGGCGATACCAAAAGGATTTCCATAGTGCCTAACTCTTTTTCGCGCACCACCGCTACCGAGGTGAGGGCAGTGCTCACTATCATAAAGACGAGCGCAATCACCCCAGGAACGAAGTTCATAGAGCCATTTTGCTCCTCGTTGTACAGCATTCGGTTTTCTAAGGTTATCTGGTAGGGTAGTTGTACAGCAGGGTTCAGCTCTTGCTGATAGCTCGCTACCATAGCCGAAAGGTAGTTCTGCACTGTTTTAGCCGTATTGGGGTCGCTCCCATCGGTGATGAGTTGTAGCGAGGTGCCACTGGAGGTGTAGAGGTCTTTTCCGAAATCGGGAGAGAAGATGAGCGCGGCTTTTATAGTACCACGCTTGAATTGGTCTTCTACTTGGTCGTAACGGAACAGAGGCTCTTTCAGCTTAAAATACGGACTTGCCTGCAATCGGTGTGTGATTTCTTGGCTATAGGTATTGTTAGCCTCATCTAATACAGCGATACCAATATTCTTGACCTCGCTGCTGAGGGCTTGACCAAAAAGGATAATCTGCGCTATGGGGATACCGAAGAGTATCAGTAGCGTGCGGCGGTCACGGAATACGTGATAGAATTCCTTGCGTATAAAGGCGATGAGCTGTTTCATTGTTTAGTCTGCTGAACGTTTTGCTTTACGGGCGAGCTGGTAGAACACTTCGTCCATAGAGTGGGTGTGATATTGGTTTTTAAGGTTGGTGGGCGTATCCATTGCTTCCACTTTGCCGTCAACCATTATGCTGATGCGGTGGCAGTATTCGGCTTCGTCCATATAGTGGGTGGTAACGAATACGGTGATGCCCTGCGCTGAGGCTTCGTATATCATATCCCAGAACTGACGGCGCGTTATCGGGTCTACACCACCAGTAGGCTCATCAAGGAAGACAATTTCGGGATGGTGAAAGATAGCTACCGAGAAAGCGAGTTTCTGCTTCCAGCCCAGCGGTAGCGAACCTACGAGTTTGTTGGCTTCTGCCTCCAAGCCGAGCTTGGCGATAAGCTGGGTACTGCGGGTTTTGATTTCCTTGCGACTCAAGCCATAGACGCCTCCGTAAAAGGTGATGTTTTCCTGCACGGTGAGGTTATCATACAACGAAAACTTCTGACTCATATAACCGATGTGCTTTTTAATCTGCTCTTGCTCTCGATAGACATCAAAGCCTGCCACGGTAGCCTCGCCTGAGGTGGGGTAAGAGAGTCCGCAGAAGATGCGTATAGCGGTGGTTTTCCCCGCACCATTGGCACCGAGGAAGCCGAAGATTTCGCCTTTTTCAACAGTAAGGGAAATGTTGTTTACGGCTTTGAAATCGCCGAATTGCTTTGTGAGGTTGTTACATTCTATGGCCGTCCTCACCCCCGTTCCCCCTCTCCTTGGGAGAGGGGGCAAGCCGTTATAGGGAGTGGAAGTGGTGTTAAGGTTCTTTTTCATTGGTATTTCTTTTTTGAATTAGGCTCTGTCAAAGTCTTAAATTTTGAGAAAGTGCCGTACGTATTAGGGGTTAGGTTTCTTCCATTAGGCGGATGAAACTGTTCTCGATGGTGGGGGTAATGGCTTTCCATTCGAGGTGGGGGAAGGTGGTTTTCAGCTGTTGCTCGAATATGGGAATGTTGGTGTTTTCCTTGAGAGTAATGTGTAGGTACTCGCCAAAGGGGTAACAGCTATCAATGTCGGGGTGCTCTCGCAAATGCTTCAGCAGTGCGTACAGGTTGGGATCCTTGACAGCATAGAGTGCGGTGGGGTACTGGGCTATGATTTGCTCGGGGGTGCTGGTGGAAAGCACCTTGCCTGATTGTATTAAGGCTATGCGGTCGCACAGACTGGCTTCGTCCATATAAGGGGTGGAAACGAGTATGCTGATACCTTGCTCCTTCAGTTTCTTCAGCATCTCCCAGAACTCTTTGCGTGAAACCACATCTACCCCCGTGGTGGGCTCGTCTAACAAAAGGACTTTGGGCTTGTGAATGAGGGCGCAACAAAGGGCTAACTTCTGCTTCATTCCCCCTGAGAGCTTGCCTGCGCGACGGTTGCTGAACGGCTTTATCTGCTCGTAAATGTCCTTAATAAGGTCGTAATTCTCGGCGATAGTCGTACCAAAGACGGTTGCAAAGAAAGTGAGGTTCTCCTCGACAGTGAGATCTTGGTAGAGAGAGAAGCGCCCAGGCATATAGCCGACGTGCTTTCGGATTTCCTTATAATCTTTTACAATATCCCAGCCCTCTATGGTAGCCGTGCCCTCATCAGGCAGGAGGAGGGTGGTGAGCATACGGAAGACGGTGGTTTTGCCTGCTCCATCGGGACCGATGAGCCCGAAAAGCTCGCCTTTTTTGACTTCTAAGGAAAGGTGTTGCACGGCGTGGACTGTGCCATAGGACTTGGTGAGGTTATGTATAGTGATGCTTGTCATTTTATTAATTAGGTGTGAGCCACATAGGCTGTTCCTTGTTTTCTATTGTTAAAAAAGGTTGTACTTTTGCCACGAATTTAGATATTATACTTATATGCATTACCTATACCTCACTTTAGCGATTGTTTTAGAGGTCTTAGCCACTGCTCTTTTAGGTAAATCGGAAGGGTTTACCAAATGGTTGTTTGCGGTAGGCTCACTATTGTCTTATGGTGTTTGTTTTTATTTTTTATCCTTAGCTCTCAAGAATATTCCGTTGGGGGTAGCCTACGCTATCTGGTCGGGGGTAGGGATTGTACTGACAGCTATCGTGAGTATTCTTGTTTTTAAGAACAAAATAGACTTGCCTTTTGTATTGGGTTCCCTGCTTATCATCGCTGGGGTGGTGGTAATTAACCTTTTTTCAAAGGCAAATGGACACTGATTTTCTTTTTATTTTTCCTCTTTTTTTCTTGCTCCTAACCACAATAGGAATATAAGTAGCCACATTATAACACTTTCAGGAAGTATTTTGGTAAGGTTACCTCCATCACTTATTAGAGTACTAAATGCAATACTTGCCCAACGTACTGCTAACAAAGCGATTACAAACTGAGCAATATACTTGCCTGCATTGTCGTTTTTGCGCAGCGCTATAAGCACTAAAGCAATACCCATTACCACATTTTCGGTGGCTATGATATGCCAAAGATAATTGAATGTTACCTTGCTTTCGGCATCGATGTTGGTGTTTGACAAGGCAGGGAAAAGGGTTGTGAAGCCGTTCATCTCGTGAGTAACGGCAGAGAGTAAGCAAAGTACTCCCACTACAAGGTAGAAATAATTACGTATCATATTTTTTTTATAATTGTTACTAATTCAATTTATGTGTTATTAATCTTAGAGGAAGAGGCGGGCGAGAAGGCTCAGGAGCACCAGTGCTAAGGTGATGAGCGATAGGGTGAAACTGGTTGTGCGCTTGTGTTGCCTCTTTCTAAGGCTGTGTTGGTACATAAAATTAAGGTTGATTTCGGCTATTATTAGATAGATGAAAAATAGCGGGAATATGATATAGGTTATGATGAAAACGGCTTTGGATAGGATTATTCCAAGGGCTGAGAGGTAATAATCGGGGTATAGTGAGCACATTGCTACTATAATAAGTGCGAGTATGGCTGTGCATAAAAACGCGATACTTAGGTATAAAAGACGTTTTTTCATTTTTCAATTTACTATTTGAACAGCACTTCACCGTACATTCCTATCTTTAAAAAGCCGTCGTTTTTAACCTTTACTTTGATAGCATAGACGAGGTTGGCGCGTTCAGATTTGGTTTGAATCGTTTTGGGGGTGAACTCGCTCTTTTGGGATATCCAGATAATTTCACCTTGATAGGTGCGGTATTCACCTTTTCCAGCATCGGTGCGCACGGTAACTTGCTGTCCTAATTTGATTTGGGATAGTTGGTCACCGGTGATGTAGGCTTTTAGGGTTAGTACGTCGGTATTAGCGATTTTATAGAGAGGTTTTCCAAAGGTCTGCATTTCTCCTTTTAGGGCGTAGTTAGTAAGCACAGTGCCCGCAATGGGGTTGATAATATCACCCTGATTGATTTGTTCTTGAACGGCTTCGGCATTCTTTTGCAAAGGAGCTTCTTGGCTGAGTACGTTGCGGTTCTGGGTGTTGATATTGGTCAGGCTCACTTTGAGTTGGTTTTCGGTTACGGCTATCTGCTTGCGAAGCTGGTCGATGAGGGCGGAGAGGTCGTCCAATTGCTTTTGTGTGGCAGCCCCACCACGTACTAAGTTCTGTGTACGCGTAAGCTCACGTTCCTGTTGGGCGAGTTGTGCGCGCTGTACTTCGAGTTGGCTACGAATGAGCGCCACCTGGTCGGCAGGGTTTAGGGTCTTCTCTTTGAGGGAGG
This sequence comes from Capnocytophaga sp. oral taxon 326 str. F0382, assembly GCF_000318295.1. Taxonomy (NCBI): domain Bacteria; kingdom Pseudomonadati; phylum Bacteroidota; class Flavobacteriia; order Flavobacteriales; family Flavobacteriaceae; genus Capnocytophaga; species Capnocytophaga sp. oral taxon 326. The sequence goes on along the minus strand of NZ_KB291361.1, from coordinate 71,079 downwards.
CAATAGTAGCCTCGACCTGCTCTTTTTGGAGCTTGAGGACTTCGACATTTATTTGCCCCACCTTTTGACCTTCGGTAAGAGTTTTGCCTTCCTCTACATCGTAGTCGATGAGTTGCCCTGTTTGCTGGGCAGAAACAATGACTTCGTCGGCTTCGAAATTGCCAGAAGCGTCGAATTTGTTCTTATTATTGCAAGCTATTAAAGCTATCAATGTGGTAATAAGTGCTATCTTTTTCATTTTAGTTCCTCACCCCCGTTCCCCCTCTCCTTGGGAGAGGGGGCAAGCCGGAAAGGCGATAGGGGTATTTTTTTTTATTGGGTTATTATTCAGTAAAAGGTATTCTTGTTCTGTTTATTGTTAGCCTCACTATAACTCCCCTCCTTGGGAGGGGTTGGGGGAGGATTGTCCTGTAATTAGTTTTTGATTCTCTTGAGCTTGTAAGAGTTGCATTTTGTGAAGCGATAGCGTTTGTTGTGCCAGATGCCAAGCATTGACTTTCTGCAGGTATTCGTGGGTGGTGATGACACCGTTGTCTAACTGTACTTCGGCTGCTTTGGCGACGGACTGGCGGAGGGTTACCGATGTTTCGTCTTGTTCTATCAGCTTTTGTAGCTTTTTGAGTTGCTCAGACTGCTGGGTAAGTTCAAGTTTTGTGTTGAGCAAGAAGGCTTGACGATCGGTTGCGATACTTTCGCGATTCAGGCGCAAGATGTGTCTCTTACTCGACAGGTTGTATAGTGGACTTAAATTCCACTGCAAACGAAGCCCTGTGATGTAGTAGAAATCCGCTTGGTTGTTGAGTATATTGAGCGTGGGACGCCCATAACCGCCTTGGAAAAACGCACTGAGCTTGGGCATATATTCACTGTTGAGCTGTTTTTCTTGGGCTTTGAGCAACGATTCCTGTAGCTGAAACCCTTTGAGCTCAGGGCGAAAAATATCGGTACTTACGCTTTGAGACTGCGATTGAGGCGCAGGCTGTACAAGGTTAGAAGTACTGGTGAGCTCTTTTCCTATAAAGGTGGACAGCATTTGCAAGTAGGTAGCTTGAGAGGCTTGATACTCGGTGGTTTGCATTGTCACGCGGAGGATTTCGGCTTTCAGCTCATCTACATTGCTGGGGAGGGTCGTGCCGTTTTTTAGGGCTACTTCCGCTTTGCGGAGTTGCGACTCAAGCGTTTCGATATTGAGGCGGTTTTGCGATAACTGGGCATCGATGAGGAGCACCCCAAAATATAGGTTGCTCACACGCTGTTTCAGGGTGTATAACTGCGTTTCAACAGCTTGCGCTTGTACGGCACTTTGGGCTTTGGCGACTGCCTTCTGACTGCGAATCGCACCACCCCCATAGAGCAGTTGGCTTACCTCGCCCACGACCTTGTATTGCTCCTTGTCGATCGTAGGCAAAGAAACATTGGGCGGTAACGGGAGTACCCCCGCCACAGACTTGGAGAGGTCGGTTACTTCCGACTGGTAAGTGGCTTGCCCTAAGATAGAGACCTGCGGGAGGTAGGCGCGGTTGGCATTGGCAAGGGTATAGCCTTCGGTTTTGGCTACTAAATCGAGCTTTTTAACGGTAGGATAATTCTCTCGCACCAAGCGATAACAATCCTCCAAGGTAATCGTTTCTTGTGCGATACCTATGATGGGGAAGAGTAAAAGTAATGCTATAAATCTCATATATAGATGTTGTTTACGTTATATAGTATGTTTAACCATTTGGTTAGGGTATGAATAAAAAATATATCTCCTCTTTATTCAGCTCTATTTGGGAGGAACAATATCGCTTTAATCCATTGTGGGATAAGGGTTTTACGCTGGAGCATTAGGGCTTTATACTGTTCCTCGGGTAGGTTGGTAATTGCGCTTAGCATAGGTTTAGCAACAAAGGGGAATATCACCAACCCAATGACGTTGAGAATAGCGTGCATTAAGTTAGGCTCGCTGATTTCACCACGGGCTACAGCTTCAGCGTATTGACGGGTGAACACTGAGTTAGTAAGTGCCTCGCTTATAGGGCTTTGCTCTACAAAGAATTGTGGGTTAGGACGCACCTCATTGAGTATAAAGGTCGGCAGGTCAGGTTCTTCCAAGAGCAAATCGATATAATTAGCCACTACGCGCTCTATTTTCTCCTCTAAAGAGGTACTTTCCTCATTGAGGATAACACCTACACCTCTAAAGAATTGCCCCATTGTTTCCATCATTACAATCTCAAAGAGCTTTTCTTTACTGCGGAAATAATAGTTGAGCATTGCGTGATTGATACCCGCTTCCTCGGCAATATCACGGGTGCGAGTACCTGCATAGCCCTTCTGGTGAAAGACTTTGCGGGCAGCAGCTTTGATGCGATCTTCAGTGGATGTGTCTTTAGTGTTACTCATTGTTGTTTGATTTCGGGGGCAAAATTATATTAAACATTTGTATTAACCAAATGGTTGATGTTAAATTTTTGTTAATTGTGTATTTATTGAATGAGGCAATAGGTTTGATAAGAGGAGTGAGATTTTTTATAAAAAGAGTTGTTGCAGGGAAGGTAGGAGAGGGTGAGGTGTAAGTTTTGTTCATTGTTATTTGTTAATTGCTAATTAATTTGTACTTTTGCGCGCGTGATGAGTATGAAAATATTAGAAACCCCTTATGGAATATGCCATTTGAGCGTTGTTCCAGTACGCTTAGAGCCCCTTGAAGGAGCCGAGATGATTACGCAATTACTATTTGGTGAATTGCTGCAAGTGATTGATAAAGAAGAACATTGGAGCTATGTGCGCTTGTTATTCGACAATGTAGAAGGCTGGGTAGACAACAGTCAGTTTACAGAAATTTCGGATAAGGACTACAAAAAATGCCTTAAAAAGAAAGAGAAATACGCACATCGATGGCTTACTAAACTCCGTTTGAAAACAGGAGATGATCTCTTTTTGCATATACCCAAAGGGGCGACTTTCTCTCATAATCATCTTTTACACACTTCTCAATCTACCCAAAGAACTCCTCATCAAGGGGTAGTTTCCACCGCTTTAGAATATCTCAATGTACCTTTTTTGGCAGGAGGAAAAACTCCTTTTGGCATAGATGCTTCTGGTTTGGTACAAATGGTGTTTAAACTCAACAATATACATCTCCCTCGCACTGCTGAGAAACAAGCAAAATACGGTGAACTCATTAGTTTTATAGAAGAATGTGAGGCAGGCGATTTGGCTTTTTTTGATGATGAAGAAGGAAATATCATCCACGTAGGAATTCTGTTAGGTGATAATAAAATTATTCATTCTTTTGGGAAAGTGCGAATTGATCGTTTGGATCATATAGGAATATTCAATAATGAACTTAGAAACTATACACATCAGTTGCGACTTTTAAAAAGAGTTGTATTTGATAAGAAATAAGAAAATAAAACATTGACTATTAATTTATTAATTATATGAAAATTGCTTTATTAGGATATGGTAAAATGGGTAAGACCATTGAACAAATAGCTGTTGCGCGTGGTCACGAGATTGTTTTAAAAATAGATAATGCCGAAACACCTTACGACATTACTATAGCCGATGTAGCTATAGAGTTCAGCACGCCCAATAGTGCTTTTGCAAATATCAGCAATAGTTTGACACATAAAGTGCCTGTGGTAGCAGGTACTACAGGGTGGTTATCCCAATATAACGAGGCGGTGGCATTGTGTAAATCACAACAAACCGCTTTTTTGTATGCATCTAATTTCAGTATAGGGGTGAATGTATTTTTTGCTCTCAACAAAACTTTAGCTAAACTAATGTCAGGACTTAAGGAGTATGAGGTAGCTATTGAGGAAATCCATCATACCCAAAAACTCGATGCTCCTAGTGGTACGGCAATTACTTTGGCTGAAGGTATCATAGCAGAGACAGATAAAACTGGCTGGCATTTAGATACCGCTACGGAAAACGAAATCCCCATTGTTGCCAAACGCATTGATAATACCCCTGGTACTCACATCATCACTTATAGCAGTGAGGTGGATACTATAGAAATTAAACATACTGCTCACAATCGCAATGGTTTTGCTCTTGGTGCTGTGATGGCAGCGGAGTGGATTGTAGGAAAACAAGGAGTCTTCACGATGAGTGATGTACTTGGATTTAGCAATTGAAAATGATGATTATAGAATATAGTAATCAGTATTTTTATATAGTTCAAGCAACAACATTACATAACTAAAATGCAAGAAACTTATTTTCTTTAAGAAAAAGGCATTATCTTTGCAAACTCATAACTCATAATTTTTTAACTCATAACTAAAGAATGTATAAAATTATATTTTCTGATATTGATGGAACTCTTTTAAGCGGTTCACGTACTCTTACACAAAATACCATTTACGAAGTGAAAAAACTGAAAGACAAAATGCCTTTCATTTTAGTATCTTCACGTATGCCTCAGCAAATGTATCACATACAAAAAGATTTAGGTATAGCAGGTTTACCCCTTATCGCTTATAATGGAGGATTAGTACTCAATGGTGAAAAAGTACTGCACTCAGTAGCAATTCCTCTTCAGATATTGGAAGATGTGGTTACTCTCAACGAAAAAGAGTTTGCCTCAGAAATACATATTAGTTTTTATTACAACGATGAGTGGTATGTACCTCAATACGATCAATGGGCACAACGTGAAGAAACTATTACCAAAGTAACTCCTGTAGTACGTCCTAACCGAGAAGTGCTCACAGCGTGGCAACAAGCAGGGCACGGAGCTCACAAACTGATGCTAATGGGTGAAGAAACTCTTATTGAGCGTATGTTCCAACTATTAAATGAGAAATATACTAAGGTAATGCAAATTTATCGCGGAAAAGAAACTTATATCGAATTATCAGATATTAGTATTTCTAAACTCACAGGGGTAAAAGTAGTTTTGGACGAAATATACCATTTGCCACTGAGTGAAGTAATTGCTTTTGGCGATAACTACAACGATTTAGAAATGTTAGAAGGCGTAGGCTGTGGCGTAGCAGTAGATAATGCACGCGATGAGGTGAAAGCCGTTGCCAAACATACAACACTACATCACTCAAAAGATGGTGTAGCCGAATTTTTAAAACAATTAAATAATTAATAATTAACGATTAAAGATGATATATTTATACATTTTAATTATTGCACAGCTCATCAATGGGCTATTTTTTTGGAAAGGTTATGAAAAAGCAGGTTACAGAGCGTGGCAAGCCTTTGTACCTTTTTATAATACTGTTATTTTTTTGCGTATCATCTCACGTCCGTGGTGGTGGGTCTTCTTGTTGTACTTACCTGTGATAGGTAATATTATGGTAGTAGTGATGACCTACGAATGGTTACACGTGTTTAACTATCGCAAAAAACGCTATACCTTGCTTTCGGTAGTGACTTTAGGCTTGTTTGCTGCCTACGTAACTTATTTGCCCTCTACACAATATGTAGGTAAGGATGTAGAGGTAATCAAGAAAAATGTATCGTCGTGGGTAAGTGCTGTACTCTTTGCTGTGGTAGCAGCTTCGGGTATTCACACCTATTTCATACAGCCTTATATGATTCCTACTTCTTCCCTAGAAAAAACACTTTTAGTAGGCGATTTCCTCTTTGTGAGCAAGTTCCATTACGGAGTGCGTGTGCCTATGACACCTTTATCATTACCTATGGTACACGATTCTATTCCTGTAATAGGTACAAAATCATACATCAAAACACCACAATTACCTTATTTGCGTTTGCCAGCTTTGCAAAAAGTACACCGAAATGATATTACTGTATTCAACTGGCCTACTGATACGGTAAGATACTTCCGCGATAATTCGGGTATTCACGTTGATAAACCTATTGATAAGAAATCAAACTATGTGAAACGCACAGTAGCTATCCCAGGTGATGTACTTGAGATAAAAGATGGTGATGTATGGATCAATGGCAAAAAAGAAATTTACCCTATACGTGCTAAACTACAAACATCGTATATAGTGGTAACACAGCCTAATTTGTTTAACTCTATAGAAGAAGTTTGGAGTGCTATGTACCAACAATTTGGTGTGACCGATCGCGCTTATCCTATCAATAACGATACCTATATTTTTTCTTCTCTTACTGACGATGTGGCAAAAGCATTAGCTGCTAATCCTAATATTGTATCTGTAACTCGCAATGTGAATAAGGCGGGAGTGTACAATAAGGCTATCTTCCCTCATAGTCCTGCATTCCCTTGGAATGAGGATAATTATGGTCCCATTACCATCCCTGCTAAAGGAAAAAGTGTAACACTTACTATTGAGAATTTACCTTTGTATAAACGCATTATCAGCGTGTATGAACACAACCAATTGGAAGTAAAAGGTAATGAGATTTATATCAACGGACAAAAAGCTAATAGCTATACTTTTAAACAAGATTATTATTGGATGATGGGTGACAATCGCCATAATTCTGAAGATAGCCGTTTTTGGGGCTTTGTACCTGAAGATCACGTATTAGGAAAACCAGTACTCGTTTGGATGAGTTTAGACCAAAACGCTTCAGGCTTTAAGAAAATACGTTGGAATCGTCTATTTACCACTGTGAATGGTGATGGAGAGCCCGTATCGTATCGTTATATCGTGTTTGCTTTGCTCGGTTTGTGGTTAGCTTATAGTTTGCTGAAAAAGAAAAAAGAAAAAGAATAAATGGTAACACAAGTATTATTGCACCCCACTTATTTTCCTTCAATAGCTCAATTTCATTTGATATTGAACAACCCTTGTGTATTAGAAGTTTCGGATAATTATCAGAAGCAAACTTTGCGCAATAGGGCTTATATTTATGGTGCGAATGGTAAACAAGCCCTTAATTTACCTATCAAACACGTAGGAGGGGATACTGGCAGACAGCTGTTTAAAGATGTAAAGGTAGAAAATAATTTTCCTTGGCAACGATTGCATTGGAAGAGCTTAGAAACTGCCTATCGCACATCACCTTATTTTGAGTATTACGAGGACGATTTGGCACGTATTTTTGAAAAACAATATACTTATTTACTTGATGTAAACCTTGATACTATTGAAACTATTTTAGCGTGCCTATTGGTACATATCAATTTTGATAAGACAAAAGTGTATGAAGCCGAGCCTCAAGGAGTAAAAGACTATCGCTTTTTAAGTAGCGCTAAAAAAGAATACCCTATAACAATGCCTCCATATCATCAAATATTCTCAGATAAATATGGGTTTATTCCTAACTTATCAATATTGGATTTATTGTTTCACGAAGGACCTAATACCCAAGACTATTTGGCGAAGGTAATAGTATAGTGTAATAAAGTGTGCAACTACACATTTAAAGGTGTATAATTACACGTTTTGTTATAGGCTTTTGAAATAAGTGTTATAGTTAATTTTTATTTTAGTTATTGATAATCAGTGTATTGAATAGTTTAATGAATTAAACAAGAAGTTTGGCACAGATTTTTCTATATACTAAACAGAAAAATGCTAAATTAAACATCATCACTTTAAGTGTGATACTCATTAAAACAAATCTTGTGAAAAAGACTTTATTACTCAATGGTAATAGAATAACATTTTTCTAAACTGAAAAATTTTCTTCATTTTGGAGTTAGTAGTAGTATTTATATGCATTGTGAAAAAGGCTCTCTAAGAAATTAGGGAGCTTTTTTTATGCCTATTTATAACAAAAAAGACGCTCTTTAGCGTCTTTTTTATATTGTTAGTATTGTATGACTACAAATCTAAAATCAAAGGGATTGAAGTCTTTTACTAATTCAGGGATGAATTCCTTACCTTTCAGCAAATAGAAATCGGTGAAGTTAGCAAAGCGTTCTTGTAAGATGTTATTAGGGAATAGTTCACTTTGCAAAATAGTAGTGCGCTCTAATTCCTCACTAAACTTCCTTTTTTGGGCTTTTAAAAGTCGTTTTTCAAGTTTTTCTAAACCTTTTAACTGTCGGACTTCTTGGGCTTTTACGGCATTCTTAAAGGTAATGTCAGTACGTTCAGCTAATTGGTATAGATGAGTGAATTGCTGTTGGAGTAATTCCTTTTCAGGAGTAAAATCTATAGGAAATTCACTGAGTTGTCGTACTTTTTTATTCTTTAACTCTTCTGGTTTTAAGAATAAATCGTTTAGAGAAAGCTGTAGTTTTTCAATTTTCTCAGCTTGTCGTTGTGAAACGAGCATTGCCGAATTGCGCAACATCAGTATGGGGAAGGGTACTTTTTCCTTATTAAAAAAACCTTTTAATTCTAACCAATAAGCTATTTCTCCACCACCACCTATATAAGCCAAATTAGGCAATATCACCTCTTGATACAAAGGGCGCAAGATAACGTTAGGAGAAAATCGTTCAGGATAGGTATTGAGTTCTTCTAAAATAGCTTCTTTAGAGAAGTGAATATTTGTATCGTGTACCTCAAAACCTTCGGTGGTACGTATGATGCGATGTCTGCCGTTAGGGGTGAGGTAGAACATATTCACCTCACGTGGGTTTACTTGCACAGGATAAGTGCTATTCACCTTTTGTAAAGCCTCAATACTTTTAGTTACTTCACGATGAGCAACACTGTATAATAAGTCATTGCTTATATAGGGGATAAATTCCTTTTTTAAAGCCTTGTCGTTAGCGTCGATTACCACCACTCCATAATCTTCAAATAGGGCATTTACTAAATAGCGAGTAGCTTCAGCTAAATTATTGTTTTTTAGATAGCTATCGCGGAAGAGAGCTCGCAATTCATCAGCGTTTTTACCCAATCCTATTGCTCTATCAAACGATTGAAATACCGCTTCGAGTGTATTGGTAGAAAAGTTGCCCGTTGCTCCTGTTTGGTCGCTATTCCAACAGATGGTGCGATTGCTGAGGTGAAAATGGTTGATTTCCTCAAAATCGTGGTCTTCTGTAGCCATCCAATACACAGGAACAAAATGTTTATCGGGGTACTTTTCAGTGAGCTGTCTAACAGTATTAATTACTGAAATTATCTTGAAGATAAAATAAAGATGCCCTGTAAAAAGACTCGACTGATGTCCTGTAGTAACTGTGAACGTATTACTTTGAGCTAAAAGTTCTATATTTTTGAGTACTTTAGGGGTCGTTTTTAGCTCGGCGTATTGTGCTTTTAAGCTACTTACTAAAACATTGCGTTTTTCTTGACTGAAATTAGCTTCTTTTTCAGTTATTTGCTTTTCAAATTCTGCTATTGAAGAAAAGTGATTGTAGAAAGGGCGTAGTTTTTCTTGCTCATCTACATAATCGGTGATGAGCGTAGAGAAAAACCGAATATTGGAGTAAGGAATATAAGCGGAAATCATACGCTTGAAGTGTTTTTATTCGTCGTCTAATGAAGAATCGTCGGGAATGTCTAAACCGCCTACTCCTATTTCATCGTCATTATTGTTCATAAAGTCGTCGTCCTCGTCGAAGTTTTCCATTGTATCGGCTAAACGAGTACTTACTTTCACTAAATAGATAGTGTCCTCGGTGCGTACTTCTAAGGCATCAACGGTCTCATTTTTGGCGTTTTTAAAACGAATTACATCTGCATCAGTATACCCATCAGGGTATTTTTCTACTAACATAGAGAGAATCTCATTGGTTAGTTTGTTGTAGTCTACTATTACGCGTTTCATATTAATATTACTTTTCACGGGGCGAAAGTAAGTTAAATTTTATAATTACAAAATAAAAAACGTATTTTTTTTTAATTTGTAGTATCTTTGCCCCCGAAAAATGCTTATGATTTCTAAGAAAATAAAACTATGAGTATACAATTATTTTATCACCCAGCACTGCAATTAGATAGTACAAATTGCTTTTTTGATAAGGAAGAAAGCCAGCATATAGTAAAGGTATTACGCAAAAAAGCGGGTGATGTGTTACATATTACTAACGGGAAGGGACAACTTTTTGAAGCACAATTAGATTTTGCGTCTCCTAAACAATGTGAAGTAAGAATACTGAAATGCACTACCCAATCACCGCGTTCTTATTATTTACACTTGGTAGTAGCCCCTACCAAAATGAATGAACGTTACGAATGGTTTTTAGAGAAAGCTACTGAAATAGGGGTAGATGAAATTACACCTATTATTTGTGAGCATTCTGAGCGTACGACTATTAAAGTAGAGCGTTTTGAGAAGATACTTCTTTCGGCGATGAAACAATCGCTGCAATGCTATTTGCCTAAACTCAATGCTCCTATTGCATCAACTCAGTTTTTTAAAGTGATGAAGACAGATACTTCAGCTAAATATATAGCCCATTGTTACGAAAATGAAAAGCGGTTGTTCTCACGAACACTCACTCCGTTCCCTGAGCGCATCACAGTACTAATAGGACCTGAAGGTGATTTTTCAACAACTGAACTCAACACCGCTTTGCAACAATCGTTTATACCTATATCATTGGGTGATACGCGTTTGCGTACCGAAACAGCAGCCGTAGTAGCCTGCCATACAGTAGCCGTGCTTAATGAACTCCAATAGGATTAGAAACTCACCATAGCTTCATAGAAATCGGCTTCATCTATACCCATATTTTGGCATACCCATTTGGCAGCCTCAATGTAGCTTATTTGGGTAGCCGACGCATCGCCTAAGGGCAATTCTCCTTCGGGAGTAATAAGAAAAGTTTCGCCATTGTGCGTTTCAAATAGAGGGGTGCGGTACTCCATTTTACGTATCGCCCTCTCGTTGTTTTCTACAAGTGTTTTGAGAGCTTCATCATCTTCATTGTAAATAAGGATGCCTCCTTTAGTAATCGATTCTATAAAGTTTTGATATTCTTCTACTTTTTCATTGTTAATATCACTGATGAGGGCAATGGTAGGATGTAGTGCGGCACTGTTGTCCCCTCCTTCAAAAAGAACAAATTCGGTATCTACAAAATGTACTTGTTTGCCATTAATAGGAGTTTCTAAACAATAACTCAAAGGTTGGTTATAAAAATCCATAGTGTGGAGCACACGTGCCAAACACTCTTTCTTACCCTTATCACCACTGAGTACTACACGGGTTTTATTTTTGAAATATTCATATAGAAAAGCATTAGGTGATATAGGTGAAAGCCCTAAGTTTTGAGCCAATAACAAATCGGGGTGAGTAGGTGATAGGTGAGGATCAGCAATTACATAATGAGTTTCAGAAGATAATTCTTCTGGTAAGGTAGTGATGTGGTGCTGTTCATTTAGAGCCATCATCAAGGGGCGCAAGTGAGTGCTGGGGGCTACTATAAAATGGATATTCATTGTATTGAAAGTTAATTGTTATAAAAAAAGCTATCCTATTAGGATAGCTTTTTTTGTTGTACCTGAGGAGGGAATCGAACCCTCACTCCGAAGAACACGAGTTTGAGTCGTGCGCGTCTACCAATTCCGCCACTCAGGCTTGCTTTTTAAATCGGGTGCAAAGGTACATAAGTTTTTTGAATATGCAAAAAAAAGCCTAACTTTTTTGCTAAATATTTTTTAACTTATTAAACTTCAATGCTAACAGATTTATTTTTCACCAGCTTTTCATCTTCAAAAAAGAAGTCAATACGCCCTAGATTGATACCATAGCATCCCACTTGGTTTACTAAAGTTATTTTTTCACGGCGATTGGTTACCAAAGTAGGCTTTGGCAAGAAAGTGTGTGTATGTCCGCCAATAATCAAATCGATATACGATGTTTGTGCTGCCACTTTTAGGTCGCACACCTTATTAGGATTATCTTTGTACTCATAGCCTATGTGTGAAAGACAGATAATGAGGTCGCAATGTTCTTCGTTATGCAGTTTGCGTTCCATATCTTGGGCAATTTCTATAGGGTTGAGATATACAGTTTCACCGTACATCTGTTTGTTAACTAAGCCTTCTAACTCTACTCCTATACCAAAAACACCTATTTTGATACCATTAAGATAGTAAATTTTATAAGGGAGTGTATGTCCGTTTAAAATGGTATTGCTAAAATCATAATTAGAGATGATAAAATCGAATTTAGCGTGAGGTAATTGAGCATAGAGGCCTTCGAGTGCATTGTCAAAATCGTGATTGCCAAGAGTTGCCGCGTCGTATTTGAGCATAGACATCAGTTTGAACTCTAATTCACCTCCGTAGAAGTTGAAATAAGGAGTACCTTGAAAAATATCTCCCGCATCAAAGAGGAGAGTATAAGGGTTTTCTTGACGTATTTGGTCTATGAGGGCAGCCCTGCGTGCTACTCCTCCTTTGTTAGGATTAAAGGGGTCGGTAGCAGGTAGTGGGTCGATATGGCTGTGCACATCGTTAGTGTGCAAGATAGTAATTTGCTTGGTATTAGCGGGTTTCATTGATAAGGAACCCAATCCTCCCATCCCTACCAATAGAGAGGAAGCGCCTATATGTTTTAAAAAAGTTCTTCTTTCCATAATATATTTAAGGTTTATATTCAAAACGATGGTCTTCAGTAGCGTTTAAAATATCTATTTTTTTGAAGTAATCGATAAGTACGTTGCGGAGTTTATAGCCTATTTTATCAGCGTCTAAAGCGCCTTTAAAAAAGTACATTTCATCGCCTCCATTGTATAGGTAATCAGAAGTGACAACTACATAAGTTTTGTTAGGGTCAAAAGGCTTTCCGTTAATGGTGAAGTGCGTGATTTTACCATCCTTAGTGATTTGTAACGACACTTGTTTAGAAAGAGGGTGGGGGAGACGGTGCTGTATGAGGTAATCAGCGAGTTCTTTTACTTTAGTTCCTGGCATAGTGAGTACAATTACCTCATTTTCAAAAGGCATCAAATTAAAAGCTGATTCCATTGTGATGGTGCCTTTAGGCAAATCGGAGCGGATACCTCCCCAGTTGAGCATCACAAAATCAACCTCCTTGCCTGTGCGCTTTTTGTATGCCTCGGATACAATTTCAAAGGTAGCATCAGCCATAAAATTGCTGATTCCTGTGTTAAGCAAGGTGGTTTTCCTATCCTTTACTAAATCACGAGCATTTTCAGCTAAAACGGTAGACATTTCTGCTTTGATACGCTCTCTATACGGACTTATAAAATTTTCTATATCAGTTTTTTGTGATATAGATTCGGTAACGGGAATGTTTTTGCTACGCTCTTTTGTAACAGTGTATTTAGCAGGGGTGCAAGAGGCTAAAAAGGCAAATGTTACAAATAATACAAAAAAATAATGCTTCATTATATCAAACTTTCTCATAAATATGTTTTTATTTTAAAAATTATTTTTACCTTTGCAATCACACGCAAAATTACAATATATTTTGGACATCATAAAGAATTTTTACCTAAAAAATAAAATTCGCAAGAATTTTAAAGCCTTAGAAAAGTATAACAAAAGGTTAGACAGCGACTTAGTGAAAGTAGGCTGTATTGTGGATATGGATGTAGTGAAGGAAGTTAACCCTCTGTTAGAGTTAATGAAATACTATTCCATACGTCCTGAAAACTATATTGTTTTAGGATATAAGCACACTTCAGAAGAAACTCACGCTAATGGAGTTCCTTTTTTAGTAGATAAAGAAATTAATTGGCAAGGAAAGGTGAGAAATTATCACGCTGATCGTTTAGCAGAACAGGAATATGATTTGCTCATCAACTATTTCAATGAACCTAAATTGCCCTTGCTCTTACTATCCTCATCAATAAAAGCAAAATTGAGAATAGGGTTTCAAGGAATTGATATGCAGTATAACGATATTACTATTGCTTGCCCTCTTACTGAAGAAAGAGTTTTTACTGAAGAAGTAAAAAAAGTATTAGGAACCATTATTCATAAATAAGAAGTTATGACAAACCAACTAACAGGAACTGGTGTAGCTCTCATTACACCTTTTACAAAAGACAATCAGGTGGATACTGAAGCACTTGCCCGCATTGTGGACTATGTAACCGAAGGCGGAGTGGAATTTATAGTAGCCTTAGGTACTACCAGTGAAGCCCCTACGCTTACTAAAGATGAAAAACGCATCGTACGCGAGACAATTATCAAGGCTAATAAAGGACGTTTGCCTTTAGTTTTAGGTATAGGTGGTAACAATACCCAAAATGTAATTGACGAAATCAAACAGACCGATTTGTCTCCGTTTGTAGCAATTTTATCAGTAACACCTTATTACAACAAGCCTTCGCAAAACGGCTTATATGCACACTTTGCCGCCATTGCGAAAGAAAGTACACTCCCTATTATTTTGTATAATGTACCAGGACGTACAGGAGTATCGATGACGACTGAAACTGTCGTGCGTTTAGCAAATGATTTTGAGAATATTGTAGCAATTAAAGAAGCATCGGGTAATTTGCTGCTCGATATGAATATCATCAAAGATATGCCTAAAGATTTTATTTTGCTCTCTGGTGACGATGCTACTACTTTGCCTGCGGTGTATATGGGAGGAAGTGGAGCAATTTCTGTGATAGGCATTGCTTATCCTAAAGAATTTTCAGAAATGGTGCGTTTAGGACGACAAGGAAAAACAGTTGAGGCTAACAAACTTCAATATAAATTGCTTCCTAGAACAGCATTAGCTTTTAAAGAAGGAAATCCTATAGGAATTAAAGCTATGTTAGCGGCTAAAGGTTTGTGCGAACCTTATGTGCGTTTGCCTTTAGTAGAGGCATCAGAAGAATTGAAAAAAGCAATAAGCGATTTGAAAGATTAACTTTCAAATCGCTTTATTTCTTTTAACTGTTCGTTATCGAGATCATAGATGTCGTTTTTTAAAGTCAATTCGCCGTTTTCATCTATAAAAGCGGTGTAGTAAAGAATATTTATTTTGTACTTCGTTTTTAAAGCAATGCGATATTGAGATCGCTTGCCATTCATAGCTTCATTTACTTTTTCTAAAGTCCAAGGTGTTTCAGTAGCTTCATTTTTCAATAGCTGATAAGCTAATTCATTAGGGTTTTGCACACGCACACAACCGTGACTTAAGGCGCGATCATCACGCTGAAAGAAATATTTAGAAGGAGTGTCGTGCAGGTAAATACTCATACCATTAGTAAGTATGAACTTCACTAACCCCAAGGAGTTATAGGCTGATGGAGCTTCTACAAAGTGGAAACCGCGTTTGTGTACAGAAGGGTCTGTCCAATCAATGGTAGTAGGGTCTACCTTTTTGCCCTTTTCATACATAGTATAACCTCTTTTTTGGTATTTTTCGGGATCGGCTTGTGATATAATCTGTGGGAGCATTTCCTTTTTTATAATACTTTGTGGTACCGACCACGTAGGGCGGAATTCTACATAGCGAATGGTATCGGTAAAAATAGGTGTAGGGGTTTCTGTTCTACCTACTACTACACGTGTTTGAAATTGTAACGAGTCCTTGTGAAAGAGCAATAATTTGAAATCGGGGATGTTCACCAAAGCGTAGTGTTCGCCTAAATCGTTATTGAACACGCGCATACGTTCCATATTCAGTTGTAACAAATCGCGTTTACGACTTTTGTTCATATTCAGGAAGTAAAGTGTTTGTTTTCCTAACAAGCCATCAGCTGTAAGTCCGTTGCTTTTTTGGAAACGTTGTACTGTTTTGATAAGGGTACTATCTACCATTTGAGCCTCAATTTCAGGAGTAGCATAAAAACCCTTCTGTTTGAGTCCATTGCGCAAATGTACCACTATAGGGGAAGTATAGCCATATACAAAATCCTTTGCGGGAAAATCAATGGTAATAAAAGTATCTACCGCTTGTTTTTTGAGTTGTAGATAAAGTGCTTTCATCTGCTCATACTGCTTGTTTTGAGGAAACAGTGGTATAATAACGCTTGCTAAAGAGGTTTTATCACCTATATACAATAATAGGTCAATATTTTTCTGAGCATCATATTTAGGCTTGAGCCAAGTGTGTTTGCCATAAGCAATTCTTGTAAATCTACCGCTGGTAAGGTGTTTGGTAAACAATAAGAACGAGGCAGTAATTTCCTTGTCTAAGGAAGCTTTGTAATCATCGGATAGCTGGTGAGCATAACTACTATCCACTGCTTTTTTGAGAGCAGTACGCCTATAAGTTTCAGGTACCAAGCCATCGTTAGCAACACTGTCTAAAACAGAAAGATACTCTTTAAATAGGCGTGAAGGAATATCTTGGTAGAGCCAACGTGTTTTGCCACCATTTTGTATATAATAGGTGTAAGTTTCAGATTGGATACCTTTTTTGTTGTGAGTGTCCAAGATGGGAAGATTTTCAAAAGTAGCAGCCGTAGTATCTACTGCTATAGTAAGAGCTTCGGCATAAATTTCTTCACCAGTTTCTCTCAGTGATGAATCAGGGTGTGAAGCAGGATTTTTCTTACAGCTTTGGAGTATAGCAAGAGCAGCTATTAAAAAGTAGAGTTTAAATTTCATTGTATGAAAAAAATGTTACAATTAAGCGGCAAAAGTACTCTTTTTTTTTCACTTAAACAAATGATAATAAAATGACCTTGCTAAAGATATATATCTTGTGGAGAGATAATCAAATATTTGGCAAGGTTTTGTTTTTTACAAATCAGAAAACTTCTGTATCGCTTCTTCTAAAACATCGTACACTCGGTCTAATTGAGCATCTGTAATGATGTAAGGGGGCAAAATGTAGATAATATTTCCCACCGGACGCAGTATTACGCCTTCTGAGATAAAGAAGTTGTCCAGTTTATCCCTGAATGAGACGTAGTAGTCAGTATTTTGAGAGGTTTTGAGGTCGAATGCCAAAATAACACCTAAGGTACGTGCATTCTCTACCGATGGATATTTCGCAATACGGGCTAAAAACTCCTGATGACGGCGTGCAATACGTTTTAAGTTGGCTTGCATTTCGTCACTTTCCAATATGCGAATAGCTTCTAAGGCAATCGCACAGCCCGTGGGGTTTGCTGTAAAGGTATGTCCGTGGAAAAGAGCTTTGTTCACGTCTTCACTGTAAAAACCGTCGAATATCTCTTGGGTAGCAGTAGTTACCGCCAACGGAATTGTTCCTCCTGTAAGAGCTTTCGATAAGCACATAATATCGGGTTTATGAGTGAGATAGTCCGAAGCAAAAGTGCGCCCTGTACGCCCAAAGCCTGTCATTACCTCATCGGCAATGGTAATCACGCCATTTTCTTGTGCGATATGAATCAATTCGTCTAAGGCTTCAGGTTCATAGATTTGCATTCCTGAGGCTCCTTGTACTAAGGCTTCAAATATAAAGGCGGCAGGGTGATGTTCGGCAATCACTTTTTTTAGTTTTTTAGCAGCTTCATCGCTTCCTTTTTTGGGTAACGGTATGCGCACTACTTTTAACAAGTGTTCTTTAAAAGCATCAGTAAAGAATGAAATACCCGAAGCTGCCATAGCGGCAAAGGTATCTCCGTGAAATGCATCTTCAAAAGCAATTACCGTAAAGCGTTTCTCGCCTTTATTGAAAAAGTACTGTAACGCCATTTTGATACCTACTTCCACTGCTGTCGAACCGTTGTCCGAGAAGAATACTTTCTGTTGGTTTTTAGGCAGGATACTGATAAGCTTTTCAGCAAGCTCTACCGCAGGTCGGTGTGTAAAGACACCAAAGAGCACGTGCTCTAATTGGGTGAGTTGTTTGTAGGCAGCTTGGGCTAATCGCTCGTTGCTATGCCCATAGGGGTTTACCCACCAACTGGCAATGGCATCTATGTATTCTTTGCCGTCCTCGTCCCAAAGGAGAGCATCTTTTCCTTTCACAATTCCGATAGGTTTGGCAGCCGTTTGATGTTGGGTATACGGGTGCCACAAATGTTTTTCGTCTCGCTGTTGTAAATTCATTTTTTCGATTGTATAATGGTTTTGGTTATAATATCTTTTTCCATATTCCAGCCTCTCGCCGGACTGTATTCGCGCCCGTACAAGATGATTTGCACGTGCAGTTTGTTCCATTTTTCTTTGGGGAAGAGTCGTTTAGCATCTTTCTCCGTTTGCACTACCGAACTACCGTCGGAAAGCTTCCAGCGGTGCATCAGTCGGTGTATATGGGTATCAACAGGGAAGGTCGGAATGCCAAAGGCTTGTGCAAGAACAACACTAGCAGTTTTATGTCCTACTGAGGGGAGAGCCTCTAAAGCCTCAAAGGTTTGAGGAACTTCACCGTTGTATTTGTCTATGAGTATTTGGGAAAGCCCGTGAATACCTTTAGATTTCATAGGGGCAAGCCCTAAGGGTTTGATAATTTCCTGTATTTCGTCTACCGAAAGTAGTACCATATCATACGGATTGTCCGCTTTGCTAAATAGAATAGGCGTGATTTGGTTCACCCGTGCATCGGTAGTTTGAGCCGATAAGAGTACGGCTATTAGTAAGGTATAAGGGTCTTTGTGCTGTAGAGGTATAGTGATTTCAGGATAGATACTTTCAAGTGTATCAATGATGAATTTTACTTTTTCTTTTTTTTTCATTTGTATTATATTTCATTCCTAAAAACAGTGTGTTTTAAAAGGAATTCAAGTAACAATAGAACAGTAGCAATGATTACTAATAAGCGGAATTTTTCGTCTACTTCAGTGTATTTAAACTCTTCAATTTTAGAGGTTTCTAATTTGTTGATTTCGTCGTAAATTTGTTGGAGTTTTTGGTTGTTAGTAGCGCGGAAATAACGTCCGTGAGTTATTTGTGCAATTTTTTTCATCAACGATTCATCTATTTCTACTTGTAGCATTCGGTACATTATGCTACCATCGGGGTTGAGAGCGTAAGGCGAAAGCGCCATACCATTAGTACCAATACCTACGGTATATACTTTGATACCATATTCGGCAGCTAATTCGGCAGCGATAAGCGGGTCGATTACCCCAGTGTTGTTTACCCCATCGGTAAGGAGGATAATCACTCTACTTTTAGCTTTGCTCTCTTTGAGTCGATTTACAGCAGTTGCTAACCCCATACCTATAGCAGTTCCATCTTCTACTTGTCCATAAGTAAGTTCAGCTAATGAGTTAAGAATGATACTCTTATCGGTAGTTACAGGTGTTTTGGTATAGCTTTCTCCAGCGTATACTACCAATCCAATGCGGTCATTAGGACGATCTTTAACAAACTGAGAGGCTACTTTTTTCAAGGCTTCAAAGCGGTTAGGTTTCAAGTCTTGAGAAAGCATACTTGATGAAACATCTATTGCCATCACAATATCTATCCCATCAGTAATTTTAGTTTGTGCATTTTCAGAATGTGTTTGAGGGCGTGCTAAAGCTATAGTAATTAAGGCAACGGCTAATAGACGCAAAGCAAAAAGAGAATGGTATAAGTAATCCTTCCACGAACTTATCTTTCTAAAAGCGATGGTAGACGATAGTGTAACATTTGGTTTAGATTTTTTATTCCAATACACATACCAAGCTACCATTAGCGGTAAAACTAACAGCAACCAAAAGAACTGAGGATTGGCAAATGTAATATTTTTAAGCATATTATTCTGTTTTAAAAACTATAGAATTGATGACCCTTTGAGCTATTTTATTAGCATTAGGTTCGTTGATGTAGGTAATAAGTACTTGTTGGAGTGCATTGTTTTCAGTAAAACTATAGAGCTCATACGAAGCATTAAAATACTTACCTTTTTCATTAGGGATACTCATTTTACCAAATACTTTCATACCCTTAGCTCCATTCGGAGAAGTATATTCTTCCGTTAAGGTAGTGATGTTTTTTGCTTTGGCTTTATCCAATTGTGAAAGTACAATTTCATTCACTTTTTTGGGGTCTAAAGTAAGTCCACCGTCTTGTCCTTCTTGCTGAGATGCTGTATTTTGGGCATCTTTCTTGAAGGTAATGATATTAGTCATTATATAGAGTGGTGAATTGAGACTACCGTAATAGAAAGTGTATTGTTTGTCTATAATCGATTTATACTCAACTATATCTACTATTTGCTTGCGAATGAGTACTTCGGGGGTAGTAAGCTCGGTAATAGGATAGCCATAATCACTTGTTACCCACTCCACTTTATTATATTGAGCATATATACTGAAATATTTTAATCGTATCTTATTGTAGCCAAATATAAAAATGAGAAATAATACTAATGAACATAGACCAATAATTAAGCGTTTCTGCCAACGACTTAATTTTCTATTAGGGCGTGTAACCTTCGCTTCTTCTGCTATTTGATTTGTTTCAGCTTCTGTTTCTACAATAGGGATAGCTTCTTTAGTTTTAATGACTACATTTTCAATAGTTTCACGGTCGTATTCAGCGTTGTTATCTGAAGGTTTGCTCTTAGCAAACT
The DNA here is from genome assembly GCF_000318295.1 of Capnocytophaga sp. oral taxon 326 str. F0382. Taxonomy (NCBI): domain Bacteria; kingdom Pseudomonadati; phylum Bacteroidota; class Flavobacteriia; order Flavobacteriales; family Flavobacteriaceae; genus Capnocytophaga; species Capnocytophaga sp. oral taxon 326. The sequence continues at coordinate 50,889 of NZ_KB291361.1, read as the reverse complement.
TCACTAAATCGGCATTTTGTAATACACGTTTGAGATTATTGATAGTTTCTGTCGATAAGTATAATTTTCCAGTTTTTTGTAAGTTGTTGATTTTAGCTAAGAGTTCATCAGTAGTACTTTCTTTAGCTAAAATATGTACCTCGTCTTCCAAATATTCTTTTACAATATCCGTAAGGCGTGTGTAATAGGCTTTATGTTGTGATTCTATAAGGTATTTGGAGTTCTGTAAATCTTTTAAATCCTGAATAGCGCGTTCAAAAGGAGGTAGTTTTTTACGTTCTTCTTCAGCAGATAGTTTTTTCTTGCGAAATACAAAAAAGTATAAAGCGGCAGCAGTTAAAAGAAAAGCAACTATACCTAAAACAATCCATAACCAAAGGTGAGAAGAGGAGGGAGAGGTTACTTCGGCAATAGGTTTAGCGTCATATAAAGGCTGTTTGAGCGTATCTACGGCTACATTATGTACTTCTACGAGTAGTGAATCAGTATAAAAATCTTTATGGCTAATCTGTATTTTTTGTTGTGGGATGGTGTATTTACCCTCGTCGAATTGAGTGAGGTAATAGGCTTTTTCCAAACGGAATTTACCTTTCTCTTTTAAGGTATCGGTAGGATTAGTTTTTACCATTTCCAAAGCTCCAAAAGTTTGACCTTCAGGGAATACCACGACTGCATCGGCAGGAGCTTGTATGGATATTTTATACTCTATTTGTTCTCCTATCTTTATGTTTTTTGTACTAGTTGCTACTTTCACTTCTTGTGCGTGAAGAGTAGGCAATACAAATAATATTAATATGAAATATAATATTCGTTTCATTTTTTAGTCCTTTATCTTTCTAAATCCTAACTCCTATTTTTGAAGTATCCTAATAGTTTTTGGGTGTAACTCTCATCGTCTCTACAACTCACTACACCAGCACCCGATTTCTGCCAAAGAGCTTCAAAGTAGTTCACCGTTTCACGATATTGTTTGGTGTACTCATTTCGCACAGCAGCTGAAGAGGTGTTGACACGCATCAATGTTCCTGTTTCAGCATCTTTTACCATTATGTAGCCTAAATTAGGTAATTCAGTTTCTTTTTTGTCGTAAATTCGAATCCCTGTAATATCGTGCTTTTTAGCGGCTATTTGTATAGGTTTCTCATAACCTTTGTCCATAAAATCGGAGAGCATAAACACAATAGCTTTTTTCTTGCTCACTCTGCTGAGAAATTGTAGAGCCTCAGAAATATTTGTTCTTAAACTTTTGGGTTGAAACTCTATAAGTTCTCTGATAATACGTAATACGTGAGATTTTCCTTTTTTAGGGGGTATATACAGTTCTATTTGGTCGGAGAAGAGAATCAAACCTGTTTTGTCGTTGTTTTGTAGGGCAGAAAAAGCTAAAGTAGCTGCTATTTCAGTGATGAGTTCACTTTTGAATTGCTGTTCGGTACCAAAGAGCTCACTACCACTCACATCTATCATCAACATAAGGGTAAGTTCGCGTTCTTCTTCAAATACTTTTACGAAAGGCTCGTTGTAGCGAGCTGTCACATTCCAATCGATATTGCGAATGTCGTCACCAAATTGATAGGGGCGAACTTCACTGAAAGTCATACCACGACCTTTAAAAGTAGAGTGATATTCCCCTCCGAAGATATTATCGGAGAGTTTACGCGTTTTTATCTCTATCTTGCGTACTTTTTTTAATAATTCTTTAGTATCCAAAATTAATTAGCAATTATGTAGTTAGGGATTATTGAAAGTCCAACTGAAAATCTTCGTAATTATTTTGAGCATCAATAATGAGAGTTTCATTGATGGCATTGATATCAAACTCATTTTCGTCCCAAGGGAAGCTGTAACCACAGAAAGAGAGCCATTCCTTGTAATTTTTTACTTCAGTTTTAGGTTTACCAGCTTTAAGTACTTCAAGCATTGCTTGGTAACCCCAAATACCGCCGCAATCTTCAGGGGGAGTTTTACCTTTTCCTTTGATGCATATAGGGTAGATAAGAGTTTCATCATCAATAGCTTCTAACACAATTTTGTGTTCCCACGAATCACCAAAATCATACTCATAGATAATATAATCCTTTTCTTTTTTTAATATATCAGAAAGGAGGGGCTTGTTCACCAGTTTGTAAATATCTCGGTGTGAGTGCAAGAAAACAGACATAGGGTCATTAGGGTCGAAGTTATCGTCCTCATCCTCATTACCTACAAAGCCCATTTCTCTCCCAAACTCCATATCCTTTTCAGTTTTGATAAACAAACGAGAGTCGTTTTTCGGAAATTTGTAAAATTGATATAAATGCGCATTGTCCCAGTTGAAAAGGGTTTGAATGATATAATGTAGTGTTTCAAAAGTGATGTTATTATTCACTTTCACACGTCGCCATATTATAGGCTTTCTTGAGCCTTCAATACTGATTTTTAATGTGTATGCCATTTATAATTCTTGATATTTAACTTTTAAGGCACTTCTATTGTATTTACTATTTTGTGAATCATCTCTACTGAGGTAATATTCTCAGCCTCTGCTTCGTAGGTGATGCCAATACGATGGCGCAATACATCGAACACTACAGCTCGTACATCTTCAGGAATTACATAACCACGACGTTTGATGAAAGCATAACATTTAGCAGCCATAGCTAAATTGATACTACCACGAGGTGATGCTCCAAAGCTAATAAGAGGCTTAAGTTCAGCTAAATTATACTTTTCAGGATAACGAGTTGCAAAAATGATGTTTAAGATGTATTTTTCAATTTTTTCATCCATATACACTTCACGTACTGTTGTTTGAGCTTTGAGAATTTGCTCTAAACTCACCGTTTGATTCACTACAGCATAACTATTGCTAAGATTATCGCGCATAATCTGTTGTTCCTCGTCTAATTTAGGATAGTCGATAACTGTTTTGAGCATAAAACGGTCTACTTGGGCTTCAGGGAGTGGGTAAGTACCTTCTTGCTCTACAGGGTTTTGAGTAGCCATTACCATAAAAGGAGCATCGAGTTTAAAAGTGGAGTCACCTATGGTTACTTGTCGCTCTTGCATAGCCTCTAATAGGGCAGATTGTACTTTAGCAGGAGCACGGTTGATTTCGTCGGCTAAGACAAAATTTGCGAAGATAGGGCCTTTTTTAATGGAGAATTCATTTTGTTTGATGTTGTAGGTCATTGTACCTATCACATCGGCAGGTAGCAAATCGGGAGTGAACTGAATACGGCTAAATGACCCGTGTACTGATTTAGCAAGAGTGTTGATAGAAAGCGTTTTGGCTAATCCAGGTACTCCTTCTAAAAGGATATGCCCTTTACCTAATAAACCAATAAGTAGGGCGTTAACCATATGCTTTTGCCCTACAATTACTTTATTCATTTCATTGGTGAGAGCATCAATGAATACGCTTTCACGCTCAATTTTTTCGTTTATCTGACTGATATCTACAGATGTTCTTTGTTCCATAGTATAAATTATTTTTAGTGTTTATCTATTGTACAAATATTGTGCCGTTACGAAAGTAAAGTTGGTGTTTTTTTGGGTTTTTGGGAAAAATTATAGAGTTTGATTGTTTGTGACAAAAAGAAAAGCTGCCTAAAAACTATTCAGACAGCTTCTTTTTATGAGTATAAAAAACTTAGTTTACTTGTATTTCATCAATAAAAAGGAAACCAGGTTTGCCTGCAGCACCTTCGTGAAAAGCAGGAATCTTGTTTACTTCATTGATTTTTACTTTTAGATAAGTAACTTCTTTTTCAGGAAAAGATAGAGTATAAGTTTTTATTTCTTTAAAATGTTCTTTAGGTAGATCGTAACTTTCTTTGCCTAGTAACACGTAGTTTTTACCATCCTTAGAGCCCCATACTTCAAAATTAGTAGGAGGATAAATCCAATCACCAGTTTCAATGAAAGCATTGAAACTCACTTCTTTTACTAAAGTATTATCTTTTAAGGTAATAAGTACTTCACAAGGAGCTTCACTAAAACCTAACCATTCACTAGAACGAGAGTTTGTACCTCCTTTTCTTCCATCTACTAAGGTAATAGCACCATTATAAGCATAGTTTTGAGTGGGTTTGCTCAAAAACTCTATAGGACGTACAGTTGCTTTATTAAAAAAGAACTCTTGATTAAACTCACTTTCACCTTCTTTGCCAAATACTTTGGCTTTCAAATTTGTATTTTGAGTGAGTTTTAAAGGTTCTTTGTATATATTAGAATTTTTAGAGGGCTCACTACCATCGGTAGTATAATAAATAGGAGTATCTTGCAAACAAGAGAGAGTAACATTGATTTCATCTACACCAGGTTTTACTTCTGCACGAAGATCAAAAATATGTTTAGCATAAGTGTAACCTTCAACATCATAGATAGGAAGTAAGCGCATTAAGCGTTGTAAAAATCCTTGATAATCTTTAGGTTTAGCAGGATCTACCCATTGAACTTCAGCTAAAGCAGCCATACGTGGCAAAGCCATATATTCAACGTGTTTGAAAGTTTTGATATACTCTGTCCAAATATTAGCTTGCACTCCTAAAATATGTTTTAGCTGCTCTTTATTCAGAGCTTCAGGATAAGGATTGAAAGAATATACACGTTCTACAGGAAGATAATTACCTATAGCAAGAGGTTCTTTATCAGTTTTATCAGTTTGATAGTAATCGAAATAGCAGAAAGACATAGGGGTCATAATCGCATCGTGGTTAGATTTAGCAGCTTCAATAGCACCGCCAATACCTCTCCAAGACATCACTGTAGCATTAGGAGCTAAACCACCTTCGAGAATTTCGTCCCAGCCAATCATCTTGCGCCCTTTTTTAGCTAACACTTCTTCAGCAAAGCTGATTACGTGGCTTTGTAAATATTCTTCAGCAGTGTGTTTTGTGTCGCCTTTGATACCTAAAGCTTTTATTTTAGCTTGACATTTAGGACATTTTTTCCAACTGTTTTTAGGGCATTCATCTCCCCCGATATGAATGTATTCAGAAGGAAATATATCGGTTACTTCTTCCAATATATTTTTGATAAAATCGTACGTTTCGTCGTTACCTGCACAAAGTACATCTTCAGCAACCCCCCAAGTTTCTCTCACTTTGTAGGGACCTCCAGTGCAGCCTAATTTTGGATAAGTTGCCAAAACAGCTACCATGTGACCAGGGAGATCGATTTCAGGGATGATAGTAATATTGCGATCGGCAGCGTATTTTACAAGCTCTTTCATCTCTTGTTGGGTATAAAAACCACCGTGTGGTTTGCCGTCGAACTTATTCCATTCTTTACCTAACATCGTTTGGCTACGGGTACTACCTACCACAGTGAGTTCAGGATATTTTTTAGATTCAAAACGCCAACCTTGGTCATCAGTGAGATGCCAATGGAATTTGTTGATATTGTGAAGAGCAAGCATATCTATATAGATGCGCACAGAGTCCGCAGAAAAGAAGTGGCGAGCGCTGTCTAAATGAGCACCGCGATAAGCAAAGTAAGGTTTATCGGTGATTTTTTTAGCGGGGAAAGTTATTTTATTTACTTTTTGTACAGGGATTGATTTTCTCAAAAATTGTATTCCATAGAAAGTGCCAGCTTTAGAAGCTCCGTTTATAGTAATATTGTTAGCAGTAATTGTTACTTGGTAAGCCTCTTTGTTGTCGTTAGAGTAGTTTTGTGATAGAGAAATAGTGTTAGTTTCGTTGTTTTGGTTAGGAGCTACTTTCACTTCTATTCCTGCCTGTTTTTTGATGTACTCTTGCAGGAACCCAGCGTACTGTTGCAAAGCAGCATCATTTTCAGGATAAGTAAGCTTAGTATCAGCTGTAAGAACGAAGGGTTTATCGGCATCAGCTTGAAGGGTGGTAATCATTTCGGGAGCTGGAACTATTTCGTAGTTAGCAGTACTCCCCTCCTCATTGGTAGTCGTTGATTTACAAGAAATCATCGTCATCAATAACAAAAGTGCGGAAGTTAATTTTATCTTCATTAAGTTTATAAATTTGAATTAATGGGACAAAGGTATAAATTTTTTTTAAATATTTTTTGGTTACGTTATTTTTTTTTTGCACCTTTGCAAATATTTTTAAAACGAATAGACTTTTATATACATTAACAAATGAAAAAATTTGATAAAGAAGTGTACCTAAAATGGTACGAGGATATGCTTTTTTGGAGAAAATTTGAAGATAAACTCGCCGCAGTTTATATCCAACAAAAAGTAAGAGGTTTCTTGCATCTCTACAATGGACAAGAAGCTGTAGCTGCTGGTTGCCTCCATGCAATGGATTTGACCAAAGACAAGATGATTACTTCTTACCGTTGCCACGTGCATCCTATAGGTTTGGGCGTAGACCCTAAACGTATTATGGCTGAGTTGTACGGTAAAGGCACAGGTACTTCTCACGGTTTAGGAGGTTCTATGCACATCTTTTCTAAAGAGCACCGCTTTTATGGTGGACACGGTATCGTAGGAGGACAAATTGCTCTTGGAGCAGGTTTAGCTTTTGCCGATAAATACTTCAATCGTGAAGCAGTAACTCTTACTTTTATGGGAGATGGTGCCGTGCGACAAGGAGCTTTCCACGAAACACTTAACTTGGCAATGTTGTGGAAATTGCCAGTAGTTTTCATCGTAGAAAACAACCACTATGCAATGGGTACTTCCGTAGAAAGAACTGCAAACCACGTAAATATTTGGAAACTTGGTTTGGGTTATGAAATGCCCAGCCAAGAGGTAGATGGTATGCACCCTGAAACCGTAGCAGAAGCTGTATACGAAGCTATAGAACGAGCTCGCCGTGGCGATGGTCCTACTTTACTTGATATCCGTACATATCGTTATCGAGGTCACTCTATGTCGGATGCACAACACTACCGTACTAAAGAAGAGGTAGAAGAGTACAAAAAACAAGATCCTATCACAAATGTACTTGCTGTTATCAAAGAGAAAAAATACGCTACCGATGCTGAATTAGAAGCTATCGATGAACGTGTAAAAGAACGTGTGGCAGAGTGTGAAAAATTCGCTGAAGAATCACCTTATCCAGAAAAACACATTATGTACGATGTGGTTTACGAACAAGAAAATTATCCTTTCTTGCCAAGTAGACTTTAAATAAACTAAAAACACTAATTAAATACAAGAACATAAATGGCAGAAATTATTACTATGCCACGCCTGAGCGACACTATGGAAGAAGGTGTTGTTGCAAAGTGGCTTAAAAAAGTAGGCGATAAAGTAAACGAAGGCGACATTTTAGCTGAAATTGAGACTGATAAAGCTACAATGGAGTTTGAATCATTTCACTCAGGTACCTTATTATATATAGGGTTACAAGAAGGTGAAGGAGCCAAAGTAGATACACTTTTGGCTATCATAGGTAAAGAAGGTGAAGATATCTCAGCACTTATTGGAGGTGGAGCTCCTGCAGCAGCTCCTAAAGCTGAAGAAGCAAAACCTGTTGCTGAGGTAACTAATACTCCCGCTGCAGGTGTTGCTATGCCTGCAGGTGTAGAGGTGGTAACAATGCCTCGACTCAGCGATACAATGACAGAAGGTACTGTAGCTTCTTGGCTTAAAAAAGTAGGAGATACAGTAAAAGAAGGCGATATTTTAGCTGAAATTGAAACTGATAAAGCTACAATGGAATTTGAATCTTTCTACTCAGGAACCTTATTGTATATAGGTCTAAAAGAAGGAGAAAGTGCTTCAGTGGATTCATTGTTGGCTATTATAGGCCCTGCAGGTACTGATGTGAATGCAGTATTAGCTGCATTACAAGGAGGGAGTAGTGCTCCAGCAGCAGCTCCTAAATCCGAAAGCAAACCTACTGAAACAGTAGCTCCAGCAGCTGCTCCAGTAGTTAATGCTAACGACCGTGTGTTTGCTTCACCTTTGGCTAAGAAAATTGCTCAAGATAAAGGTATTAACCTTACTGAGGTGAAAGGAACAGGTGAAAACGGACGTATTGTGAAGAAAGACGTAGAAAACTTTACTCCAAGTGCTAAAGCGACAGCAGCTCCTGCTACAGCTTCAGCAAATCCAGCTATCCCAACAGTAATTCCTGTAGGTGTAGAAGTAACTGAGGAAGTGAAGAACTCACAAATGCGCAAAACGATTGCGAAACGTTTGGCAGAGTCTAAATTCACTGCACCTCACTACTATTTGGCAATAGAAATTGATATGGATAACGCGATGGAATCTCGTGCTCAAATCAACAATTTACCAGACACCAAAATATCTTTTAACGATATGGTAGTGAAAGCCTGCGCAATGGCACTTAAAAAACACCCTCAAGTAAATACTTCTTGGAAAGGCGATACAACCCTTTACAACAAGCACGTGAATGTAGGGGTGGCTGTGGCTATTGAAGATGGCTTGGTAGTACCTGTTATCAAGTTTACGGATACTTTAACGCTTACTCAAATAGGTGCTTTGGTAAAAGACTTGGCTGGTAAGGCACGCAACAAAAAATTGACTCCTGCCGAAATGGAAGGTAGCACATTCACTGTGTCTAACTTAGGTATGTTTGGTGTAGATGTATTTACTTCTATTATCAATCAGCCTAACTCAGCTATTCTTTCAGTAGGTGCAATTGTTGAGAAGCCTGTAGTGAAAAACGGACAAATAGTAGTAGGTCACACTATGCAAGTAACCCTTGCTTGTGACCACCGTACTATTGATGGTGCTACAGGTGCTCAATTTTTACAAACTCTCAAAACATACATTGAGAACCCTGTAACAATGCTCGCATAGGAGAATATGTTATTATTATAAACAAAAGGCTGTCCTTTCAATGGGGCAGCCTTTTTTGTTTGTATCATTACCTATTATTATAATAAGTGTTTATGAGCACGGTAGGACGAGCGAACTAATGCTCCACTCTCTATGTGGCGGAATCCTAATTCTAAGCCTATTTCTTTGTATTTAGCAAATTGTTCAGGAGTTATAAATCGTTTCACAGGTAAGTGTTTTTTAGAGGGTTGCAAATATTGACCTATAGTTACAATATCTACTTTAGCTTCTTTTAAGTCATGAAGGGTTTCTATCACTTCTTCTTCTTTTTCTCCTAACCCTAACATAATTCCTGATTTGGTACGATTAGCGCCGTTTTCTTTTAAATAGCGCAATACTCCTAAACTACGGTCATACTTAGCTTGAATGCGTACCTCACGCGTTAATCGGCGTACAGTTTCCATATTGTGAGAGATAATTTCAGGTGCAGCATCTAAAATGCGGTTTAAATTACGTTCTACTCCTTGAAAATCAGGGATGAGGGTTTCCATAGTAGTATTAGGATTCATACGGCGTACTGCTCTTACGGTTTCTGCCCAAATGATGCTTCCCATATCTTTTAAATCATCACGATCTACTGAAGTGAGTACGGCGTGCTTGATATTCATCAACTTGATAGAGCGTGCTACTTTTTCAGGTTCTTCCCAGTCTAAACTTTCAGGACGTCCAGTTTTTACACCACAAAATCCACAAGAACGAGTACAAATATTTCCTAAAATCATAAAGGTAGCAGTACCTTCTCCCCAGCATTCTCCCATATTAGGGCAACTACCTGAAGTACAGATAGTGTGAAGATTATAGCGATCTACCACGCTTCTCAATTCGGTGTATTTTTTTCCAGTAGGGAGCTTTACGCGTATCCATTCAGGTTTTTTGGTAAAAGTTACTTCAGTTTCTATATTATTGATAGCAAGCGATTCTGCATTCATTGTTTTAATCTTTAAACTAAAAATTTTCCAAAAGTACTACTTTTTTACAAACTGACAATTTTTTAGTGATACAAACTTTTTATAGTCTATTGTAAAGATCTATAAATCAACGCAGATAAGAATTTTAAAAAAGTACTTGTAATACTTCTAATGATTTTATTTTCTTAAAATTAGGAAAGTGCCATTCGTAGTATTTTAGCAATAGATACAATAAGGCATTGCGTTCGTTTTTGTTAGTTCTAATTTGATTTAGAGTTGGATAATCTGTTTCTAAAAGTGTTTTGAACAAGGAAAGAGCATTTCCTGAAATAACCGCTGTATTATTTTCAGTAGTTGTAAAATGGCCTTCTTCTAAACTGAAAAAAGGAAGGTATGAATCGCTATCATCGGGGTAAAAACCAAGATATTTGCTGAGGTCAAGCAAGAATTTTAAATGAAAATTAGCCGAAAAATTATTGCGGTCTAAATAGATGAGTTTTTCTTCTAAGTAGTTAAAAAGTTCTATATCAGGAGCTTCGGAGGTACATATATGAGCACATACTTCAGAGAGGAATAAGCTTACAGTACTCTTGTATATATCGGTGTGAAGAGTGAGATAAGGGGTAGTTACTTTTGCTTCTTTGATATGCCCTAAGGAACCATTACTCTTATGAGTAGCAACGAGCTCTAAGAGAGTAAAAGGTTGAAAAAGTGCTATGGTTTGGCTGTTCTTTTTAACAGAAAGTATACCTTGCTGTAGATAACTACGTGTGCCAAGCGTTTTAGTAAAACACTTTACAATGAGACTGTTATCACTGTATTTTAAGTTTGATATTACAATAGCTTCAACTTTTTCGTACATATATTCTCCTTTATGATTGTGTAATTCTTGGCATATTCCTTGTTCATAGTTTTAAAAAATGTTTTACTATGAGAATCTTTATATGTTTATGTTGTTGTTTTTTGAGTCTTAAAAATTATGCTCAATTAAAAGATAAAATGTCTAATAATATTATAGTTGATTCTTCTGTTTTTGAAGTATCTGAAATGGTAGCTTGTAACTATCCATTGATTACTCGAAAAGTTAGATTTATAGAATGTAAAGCAGTTCCTGAATCTGAAGAAGATAAGTGTTTTAATGAATACTATAACAAGCATTTACAATCGGTAGTACATCTTGAAAGACCTTTTGAGGATGCAGGTGAAGCTGTTATTCAATTTTGTGTAAACACTGATGGATCTGTGAAAGTACTTAGTTGTAGAGGTACTACTGAATATGCTCGTAAAGAGACTATTCTTGCAGTTCAAAAACTTCCTAAGTTTATACCAGCTCAACACAGAGGCAGACCAATACCTTCTTATTTTCAATCTCGTATTATCTTTAAATTCCGTTAATAATTATCAATTGTTAATTGTTTTTATACTTTGTTCTAAGTTCTTTGCTAATCCAAATAAATAATTAAACTGCTCTCCATAGAATTGTATCTCACGCCTTGAAATTGGTAAAGAATTATTTGTATTTTGAGAGGTATCCATAATTTCTTTAATTGCTTGATTGAATTTCTCAATAGGCGTTTTATAATCGGTTTGAGCAGTAGCCGTAGGTTCAACAAGTAACGTCAAAGAGTGTTGCAAGGCCGCTATAAGACTCTCAATTGCCTCGTTGAATACCGATTTAGGGAAGGTTACTTTCTTGCTGTTCAACCTAATGCCAAACGAAGCCACAGAGGCTAAGAAAGTTTGCTGTATCACGATAATCCCGTATACCGATGGATTTTTATACTGCATAAACTTCGGCTCTTGTAACATTCGTTGGAAAGTGGTATTTAGGTTTGAGAGTGCTAACACAGCTTCTTTGCGCGATACTTTATAGGCAGTGGTAATTCCTTCTCCGGTGTTAAAAATCTCTTTTACTTGCTGTAAGTAACCGATATTAGCTTTTACTGATTTGGTAACCGCTTCCCTATAAGTATTGTGTTCCCACGTAGGCAAAATGAGATAATTCCCTGCAAACGATAGCCCAACCCCTATAACGGTATCCAATAGGCGGTCATAAATAAGGCTGTAAACATTAGGTGTAATCAGTGCAAAAATAAATATCGCACTGATAGTGATGAATATAGAGGCATACATATAGTTCTCTTGAATCAACCCAAAAGCAATAGGCATACACAAAATAGCGACATAGAGGTACAAGCTAGGGTAGGGGAGTAGGTAAATCACTGCAAACGACGCAACCCCACCAATCATAGTGCCATAAACCCTGCTGAGCGAACGTTCTTGTGTGATACCAAAACCAGGGCGCATAATAATGAAGATGGTAAGGATAATCCAGTAGGCATTGTTGATAGGGAATATATCACCTATGAGATAACCCAAAAATACCACTATAGATAGGCGCATTGCGTGCCTAAAAAAGGTAGATTTTAAAGATATATGGTCTTTGAGCCGTCGCCACGAGTAGTTTTGGTAACTCACAAACTTGCGATAAGTACTCTCATCGCGTACCCCTGCATCGTTGCTATAGTAGTTCTCAAAAATATGTCGGATATTTTCAATAGAATGATACTGACTTTCTATATAAATATAAAAATTTCGCAACAGCAAAGCACGTTCTTTATCTTCTTCCGATACTTCTGAAAGTGCTTTCAAGGCTTCGTTCTTCTCTTTGGTTTGTGCTAATAAGTCTTTTAAACAGTTGTCTAATTGTATCTTCTTGCGCGACCCAATGTATTCCGACATTTGTTGCAACTGCCTCGATAGCTCTTTGAGAAAATCTACATAAGTTTGTAAATATTCACGATGCTCGGCAAAAGCCTTGTCCACTTTCTCATATTGTACGGGGTTGGCTAAAGCTAGCTCGAAGATATCCACTAGCTCTATAAACATCAAAAATTGGCGTTGCAGGTAATCGGTTTTTCCTGATTTGCTCCGTGAATCAAGTACGGCTTCGCGGAGCTTTTCATATTTTTCATTGAGGCTTGTTTGCAGGTTGATGAGCTTTTTGAGTCCCTCGCTTCTGTCTTTGGCGATGAGTAAGTCAGCTCTTACCGAAAAAAACTCTGCCGTAAGAGCAAAGCACTTCCCTAACAGCTGTTCACTGTACAAACGCGGACGTATTTTTAGGAATATATACACTAATACACTGTACCACAAACCTCCTAATAACACACAACCACTGTACAACACGATACCCCACCCTGTTTGCAAGTGGGCTAAAGTAGAGGCTATCTCAAATAATCCCGCGAAAGCTACCATTGTAGCGCGATGTCCGTATAACGAAATATAAGCGTTTCCGAAGGTGAGTAGAAATATGGTAGGCAGTAATAAGTATTCGTAAGGAGCCGTGAGATTTATTAAAACACAACTGAGAATCGCTAATAGCGTTGCTATGAAAAGACCACCATAGAGGTGTTTTTGATTCCCTGGAATATCGCTGGGCGAAATCGCAACAATACTCAAAGCTATAGGTATACCAATATCCATTAGGTCAAAGCAATAGCCCAACCCTAAGGGAATAAGCACCGCAATAGTTTTGAGGCACCCTTTGAAGAAAGAAAAACTTTTAAAGAATGATATGATGGAGGTATACATTTTTTACATATATTTGCGGGCAAAATTACAAAACTAATGGCAAATAACCATCTGATAACTGAAATATTAAAGGCAGGAAAGGTAATTCTATACCCCACCGATACCGTTTGGGGCTTGGGTTGTGATGCTACAAATCCTGAAGCGGTAGCTAAAATTTTCCAAATAAAACAACGCAGAGAGAGCAAAAGCCTCATCATTTTAGTGAGTGATACAGAGATGTTACAGCACTATGTAACAGATATACCTCCTAAGGTGCTTACCTATCTTCAAACCTTGCAAGAGCCTACCACTATTATTTATAGTCACCCTTTGCATTTGGCTAAGAATGTGATAGCTGCTGATAATACAGTAGCCATTAGGGTCGTGCAAGATGTGTTCTGCCAACAGATGATTGCCGATTTTGGCAACCCCATAGTCTCTACCTCTGCTAATATCAGTGGAGAGCCAACACCTTTGTATTACCAACTCATTAATCCCCAAATTATTGCACAATGTGATTATGTAGTACCTTACCGTCAAGACGATACCCAAATAAAAAATCCCTCACGTCTGATTAGGTTTGATACAGACGGAGAGATTCAAATATTAAGATAAATAGTAAGTTACTCTACTATTTTCACAGGTGTTCCGTTATCTATATTAATTTGTCCACTGGTAATCACTTCTTCACCAACAGTAAGTCCGCTGATGATTTCTACCTTATCACCAAAGTTGCGACCGCTTTTCACATTTGCCATTTCAGCTTTAAGCACCTCCTGACCTTTAGCATTTTTGCTACTTACTATTTTAAAAATTTTATTTTGGCTCACACTACCCACGAAAGCAGAATGAGGTACCACAAGAGCTGTAACCTCATCATTACCACTGCCAAACTGTGCAGTCGCATACATTCCCGCTTTTAGCTTTTTATCTTTGTTAGCTACTAATATTTCTACAGGAAATTTGAGAGCACTGTTAGATTTGGGAGCAATAAAAGTAATTTTTCCCTCTACTAATTCAGAAGAAGTGCTGGGTTTAATTTTAACAACATCCCCCACTTTTAGTTCTCCTACTTGATTTTCGTCTACCGTAATTTTCAATTTCAGATTGTCAATATTTACCACGTTGAAGAGGGTTTGTCCTGCTGCTACAAGCGTTCCTTCTTCTACTTCTTTGCTGGTTACAATCCCGTTGATTTTACTGCGGATTGCAGTATCTCCTGAGGCAATAGCAGCTGAGTTGTAATTAGCTTGAGCATTTTTGAGTTGCAAGCGCGCTTGCTCTAATTGTTGAGCAGTAACACCTCCCGTTTGGAAAGCACTTTCAAAGCGTTTCAAGTCCGATTTTGCTGTTTCGAGTGCTGCTTTGGCGTTGTCTAACTGCACATTAGTTCTGTCGGCTTTTGTTTGTGCCAATACTTGTCCTGCTCTCACAAAATCACCCTCTTTTACGAAGATTTTTATTACTTGCCCCCCCATTTCTGAAGAGACATTTAGGTCTTGTTCAGCTACAAAAGTACCATTGGCCGTAAAAAGGTCAGCTACTTTTTCTTCTGTTACCTTGGCAGCACGTACGGCTACTTGGGCTTCTTTTTGGGCAACGATAGCCACTTCTTCAGCATTTTTTTGCTTATTAGAATATAGGCGGAAAGCCATTAATCCCATAAGGGCTACTATTACAACTATAGTAATTACTTTTTTCATTTTTCTTACAATAATATATTAAGTGTTCTAAATCGGGGACAAAGGTACGATAAAAAAACTTAATAAACAAAAAAAGTTTCCAAAAATATTTTTTATTTGAATTGAACAATTACTCTATCAAGGCAATTGATACCTAATAAAGAAGATGCTCCTCCTACTGAACGAGTATCGCTTTTGTAAATACTACATTGTAGAAAATTCAATTCGTTGAAGAGAATCATCATATTGCCATCATCGTTCATTTCGCTGTAGCTGTTGTATACTTTTTTAAAAGAATACAAGTTGAATATAACTTCAAATTTGCGTCCTTTTCTTGTTTCCTCAAAAAGAGAACGCGAAATATTACTCACAGCATTACCATAATGATCTATATAGATAATTATTCCGTGAATGAAAGCTTCATCGGTAGATACTTCTGGCCTGAAATATGATACAGGATTACACTTTTCAATAGGAGTACCTATTTGGTTAAGAGGAGTGTTTTTGCAAATTTGTTCGGCTATTGAAGTAAAACTATAAAGTGTAGAAAAAAGAGGGGTAGGAGGTTGGGTATTAAACTCATACAATGCTACATTAGTATAATTTTCAGAAAGGAGGTGGAAAATGCCATTATCAGCACCTATAAAGTAATGCCCGTTGAGTGACATTAATAGGTGTTTTTTTGAAACAGAGCGTTCAGTATCTACCCCTATGATGTGAATACTACCCTCAGGGAAGTGTATGTAACTATTTTGGAGGATATAAAAAGTTTCTAAGATGTTGAAAGGAGAGATGAAATGAGAAATATCTACAATAGTGGCATCAGGGCACTTGCTGTAGAGAGCGCCCTTCACAGCAGCAACTGAATAATCGTGCAATCCAAAATCGGTGGTAAGAGTGATTATTTTCATATTTGTGAGAATGAGACTGCAAAGGTATAGCATTCAATTGAAATACCCAACTCAAAATCACTGATTTTTATGGATTGTTGAAAACTTTGTTAATAACTTATTCGTTAGAGGGTGTGAAAATCGAATAGAAAGCCGTTACTTTGCAGCCCGAAAATAAAAAGTTATGAACGAAGAAAAAGATATTTGGTGGCTCAACGAAGAGTCTGAACAAATCCTCAATAGAGGCTATTTATTAAAAGGTGAGAGTGTGGAGGGAGCAATAGATCGTATCACACGCGCTGCTGCACAACGTTTGTACAAACCTGAATTACAACCAGCTTTTAAAGAGATGATTACCAAAGGTTGGATTAGTTTCTCATCTCCTATTTGGGCAAATATGGGTACTGAGCGCGGCTTACCTATTTCGTGTTTCAATGTGCACGTGCCTGATAGCATTGAGGGAATTACTCACAAACTCGGCGAGGTGATTATGCAAACCAAAATAGGAGGGGGGACTTCTGGTTATTTTGGTGAATTGCGCAGTCGCGGTTCGGCAGTTACCGATAATGGTAAATCAAGCGGAGCAGTGAGTTTTATGAAATTGTTCGACTCGGCTATGGATGTGGTGTCACAAGGAGGGGTAAGACGCGGTGCTTTTGCGGCTTATCTCGATATCGACCACCCCGATGCTGAAGAGTTTTTGCAGATTAAAGATGTAGAGTTCCCTATTCAAAACCTTTTCTTCGGGATTTGCGTACCTGATTATTGGATGCAGGAGATGATAGATGGAGATGTAGAAAAACGCCGTTTGTGGGCTCGGGTATTAGAATCTCGCCAACAAAAAGGTTTGCCTTATATTATCTTTACAGATAATGCTAATCGCAATCGCCCTCAGGTGTACAAAGATAAAGATATGATTATCCGCTCAAGTAATTTGTGTAGTGAGATTATGCTGCCTTCAAGTGAAGATGAATCGTTTATCTGTTGTCTTTCATCAATGAACTTAGAACTTTTTGATGAGTGGAAAGATACTAAAGCAGTGAAATTGGCAGTTTTCTTCTTAGACGCTGTACTTTCAGAATTTATAGAGAAAACAAAAGGGAATTACTATTTGCAGGCAGCGCGCAACTTTGCTATTCGCCACCGTGCTTTAGGCTTAGGAGTATTAGGTTATCACTCATATTTGCAACGCAATATGATACCTTTTGAAAGCTTTGAAGCTACTCAATTCAATGCGCGTGCTTTTAAATATATTCGTGAGGAAGCAGAAAAAGCAACTAAAGAATTGGCGCATATTTACGGAGAACCTGAAGTGCTAAAAGGTTATGGCAGACGTAATACCACTACTATGGCAATCGCTCCTACCACTTCTAGTTCAGCTATTTTAGGGCAAGTTTCCCCTGGTATTGAACCTTATTCAAGTAATTACTATAAGGTAGGTCTTTCCAAAGGAAACTTTATGCGCAAAAACAAATACCTCACTCAACTGTTAGAAGAAAAAGGACTTAACAACGAGGATGTATGGCGTTCCATTCGTTTGAATAATGGTTCGGTACAACACTTGCAAGAACTTACACAACAAGAGAAGAATGTGTTTAAAACTTTTAAAGAAATATCTCCTATGGAAATTATATCGCAGGCTGCACAACGCCAAGCGTATATAGATCAAACACAGAGTTTGAACTTAAATATTCCATCGGTGATGCCTATTAAAGATGTGAATAAAGTGATGATAGAAGCGTGGAAGTTAGGAGTAAAAAGCTTGTACTACCAACGCAGTCAATCAGTAGCTAAAGAGATGATAATGAACTTTGTGAACTGTAGTAGTTGCGAAGCATAACGTATTAATTTGTTTGCAAAAAAGGTTGTATAGCGGATTGCTGTACAGCCTTTTTTGTTTTATAGAATACTATAAGTAGCACCTTTTTCAGTAGGGAAAATCACTACTTGTGCTTTCTTTTTAGAGGGGATTAATAAAGTTTGTTTGTAGTAAATGCTTTTACCTGCAGGAAGTAAAACACTGCAATCAGCGCCATAGAGAGAGGTGATAGTAGCTGTTTTTAAGCGGTGTTTTTTCCAATTAAAACTCACTTCAAAACCATTGCGAGCTTTCATTCCTTCCACAGTACCTTTTTCCCAATCGGGGTGGGACGGGAGTGCAGGTAAAAAGCGAATGGTATAATTCTTTCCGTGACTTTGCAAAAGCATCTCAGCAATACCTGCTGCTCCTCCTAAATTGCCATCTATTTGAAAAGGAGGGTGAGCACAAAAGAGATTAGGGTAAGTACCTCCATTTTGTCCGCTGGTACTATTGGGATCTACAGGATGTAACAATTGTCGTAATAACACTAAAGCGTGATTGCCATCCTGTAATCGCGCCCAGAAATTTATCTTCCACGCACGTGACCAACCAGTACCTCCATCTCCTCGTATTTTGAGTGTTTTTTTAGCAGCTTTAGCTAAAGCTGGTGTATCCCAAGGGGTAATCTCGTCGTAAGGGTATAGTCCATAGAGATGTGATACGTGGCGATGATTGGGTTCAGCATCTTTCCAATCATCTAACCATTCGTTGAGGTCTCCTTTCCTACCGATGCGATTAGGGACAGTATGTGTTATTATTTCTTGCCATTGAGAGTAAAGATCACTATCGACACCTAATATTTTGGCAGCTTGTAGAGTGTTACTAAAGAGTTCTCGCACTATTTGCATATCCATAGTAGGGGCTATACAAGTGTTACCTATTTGCTTTTTGCCATCTTTTAGCTGGGGCATTATATAGGCATTTTCGGGTGAGTTAGAGGGAGCTGTAACCCAGTAGCCCGTTTTAGGATCTTTGATTAACAAACTTTGGAAAAAATCAGCTGCTTCTTTTAGTACGGGATAATATTCTTTTAAAAAATCAGTGTTGAGGGTGTAGAGGTAATGTTGCCAGATGTGCTCACATAGCCACGCACCTCCGGTAAGTGTAGAGCCCCATTCTGCCGATTCACCTGGGGAGGTGTAAAACCAAGGGTTGCTAATCACGTGTGCCACCCAGCCCTTAGCATTGTAATAAGCTTTTGCAGTTTTGCGTCCGTTAGCAACTAAGTTTTTAGTAAACTGATGTAAAGGTGTTGTGAGTTCAGAAAGATTAGTGCTTTCGGCTAACCAATAGTTCATTTGTAGATTGATATTCAAATGGTAATCGCCATTCCAAGGGGTTTGGTACTCTTCAGCCCATAAGCCTTGTAAATTAGCGGGTAAGAGACCTTCACGAGAGGAAGAGATGAGTAAATATCTACCAAAATTGTAATACAATATAGGTAGTAAAGCATCTTTTTTACCTTTGTAAAATCGCTGTAATCGCTCAAAAGTGCTAAAGGAGCTTGTGTCAGTATTAGCATCACTATACCAGCGATTACGATTAAAAAGTACTTGATAAGCCTTTTGGCTTTCTATAATAGCATTATCAAAAGGAATGGTTGTTTTTTGTAGATAATTATTAGCTTTTTGTAGTACATCATCTTGTGTAAGCCGTCCTTTAGTAAAATCATAATTGGTTGCAGCACTTATTTTAAGTACTATTTCTTTGGCTTTTTGTACAGAGGTAGCAGAGGCTGTATTTTGAAGATTTCCATCTGTTTGAATATCTATTACTGAAGCAAATTGCATTCCTTGTATATCATTATTAGGGAGGGCACCTGAGAGTATGATTTTATTTGATTTATAAGATGTTGTAGCATTCTCTTTGCGATTTAGAGAAATATCCATATCTAAGGGCTGAGAAGCTGTAATTTTTATCCAAATAAGGTCATTTTTAAAATCAGCAAAAGCAATTTGTTGAATATGGTTATCACCCCGCTTGAATGAAGTAAAAGCTGTAGCTTGGTCTAAACGAAGAATGCGTTGATAGTTTTTTATAGGGAGGTTAGTTTTCCAATCTAATTGTAACTCGCCCAATATTTGGTAACAACCATAGTTGCCATTTGCCCCATTACCGTTACAAGAACCTTTTCCTTTAGCAATAAAGTGTTTTTGCAAAAGGGATTGAGCTTCTAAATTTTTACCGTCTAATAGCAATTGTTGTATGGTTTTTAGATGTATATGAGCATCAGGATCATCAGCATCCTGTGTTCCTCCAGACCAGAGTGAGATTTCATTGAGTACAATTCTATCAATATCAGTTTTGCCAAAAAGCATAGCTCCTAAGCGCCCGTTGCCAATAGGTAAACTTTCGGTAAAATGTTTAGCAGGTTCGTGAAACACTACTGAAACATCTTGAGGTTGTGCATAAAGAAATAATCCAATTAGTAATGATATAAAGAAACTAATAGTTTTCATAATTTATAAAAGGTTGTATTATTTCAGAAGTAAATCGGTAGTACCTACTTGGTTGAGTTTATCGTCGTAAACAGTTACTTTATAAGTACCTTTTTCAAACTCTTTACCTACTTTGGCAATAAAGTCACAAATATCTACACTTTTGTTGTCGTAAATAAAGTGAGTAGCAGTGCTATAGTTCACACTTTCTGATCCAGAAGAGAAACTCTCATTGCTACCTAAAATAGTTCCAGAAGGTGAATTTACTTGTATGTAGAAGTATCTTGATCCGGATTTAGCAATTTTATTAGCACCTACAGTAAAGCATATTTTCAGTTTATCGGCAGCTCTACCTCTATCAGTAGTTTTATTTTTAGAGCCTTTCACTGCTTCAGCAATGAGTTTGCCAATTTGCAAAGCAGACCCTGTTTCCACTACCTTTTTAAGTTGATTAGTTTGACGAGCGAGAGAGTCTACTTTAGCACTTGCTAAATCTAATTTCACGCTTACACTATCCAAATCTTTTTTGATAGCCGAGTTCACACGCATTAAAGAGTCATTCTTTCTTATCAAAAGGTCGCGTTCTTTAGCTAAAGTGAAAGCTTGATTTTTGAAGCGAGCTAAAGAAGAGATACTCACTTTCATATTTTGTAAAGAGTCGATGTATTGGTCAATTTTATTGCGCGCTTGCAATAAATCTTCTTTTACATCTTTGTTTTCAATTACAACTTTGTCGTAGCTATCTCTCAGTAATTTTAAATCACTCATCACTTGTTTTTTTTGTGAGGTGAGCTCATTTTCAGTAATTTGTCTATCTTTATTGAGAGAATAGGTGTAATATCCTAAACCACCAGTTGCAATAGCCAATATAGCGATGAGTATTTTTGATAAAACACCGCCTCCTTTAGGCTTGTCGTCATCAGGGAGTCCATAAGCAGGAAGAGATTGATCGCTTCCTCTTTCAGCTAAACTGTTGTTAGCTTGTTCTAAAAAAAGGGGTTTGTCGTAGTTATTGCTCATAAGTCACTTTTTAAAATCTTGCAAATGTAGTAATAAAAATGTATATAATGCAAATTTTTTACATTTTTTTATTCACATTAAAAAAAGAAGTTGTAATTTTGCCACCGTTTTTTAATGGAAACAAGTTATGTTAATACGTTATTTTGCTATTATTTTTGGCTGTTTGGGTATAGGTGAATTGATTGTAGCCCTTACACATATTCCTTTTCCTTCTAGTATCATCGGAATGCTTTTTCTTACCTTATTTTTACAACTCGGATGGATAAAACTGCAATCAATTAAAGCTCTCTCCGATTTGCTAATTTCCAATTTAGGTCTCTTTTTTGTTCCTCCTAGCATAGGTATTATGGCTTATTTCAAGCAGATAGGTGAAAACTTTTTAGCTATTTTTATTTCTATTATTATCAGTACTATAGTGGTGATTGTAGTTACTGGTCACGTATATCAATTTTTCCGTAAACGTCTTAAATAAAATGAAAGCACTCGCAGAAAATCAAGTAGTTTTATTAGGTATTACCTTTATCCTTTATTATGGGGTATTGCTATTACAAAAAAAATATAATTCAGTATTCTTAAACCCTGTACTCATTACTGTTTTAGTATTAGTTTCATATCTTATCATCTTTAAAATATCTCCTGAAAAATATGAAGAAGCTGGACAGTATATTGATTTTTGGCTCAAACCTTCTATTGTAGCCTTAGGGGTACCTCTTTATCTTCAACTTTCTAAGATAAGAAAACAACTTATCCCGTTAGTAGTCTCTCAGTTTGCAGGTAGTTTAGTGGGGATTATAACAGTATGTTTAACAGCTAAATGGTTAGGACTATCTAATGATATTGCTATTTCTTTAGCACCAAAATCGGTAACAACCCCTATTGCATTAGAAGTATCGCGTGTGCTCCACGGCATTGAGCCTATCACCGTGATGGCAGTGATGACTACGGGCTTTTTGGGGAATATTTTTGGAATTACTTTTCTCAATTGGTTTCGTATCAAGAGTCCGATGGCAAAAGGAATTTCTTTAGGTACAGCTTCTCACGCGCTGGGTATAATGGCAGCGTTTAACCTCAGTGAAAAATATGCTGTATACGCGAGTTTAGGGATGATATTCAATGGTATTTTTACAGCTGTATTAGCTCCTACAGTGGTGCATCTGTTGTTCTAATTTCTGTGTTTGTTATACTTGCAGAATAAGGAAAATAGTACAAACTATCTATTTTTTCATCTTCAAAATGGATAAGGACTTTGTCTATAGTAATGTTGTTATCAGTAGTAGTTCGTTTAAAAAGTGTTTTAATATCGTTTAAACTCTTTTTAAAAATATCCATATCGTCAATAAATTCACATTGAAAGGGCTGTTTTTGCTCTTGAGGAGTTATTTCTTCAATCATTACATAACGAAGTATGTTGTTTTTAGTAAAGCTAAACTCTATTTTGTAATGAGTATTGTAGATCGCTAAAATTTTTTGGTTTTCAGACCACACATCAGCTATAGTTTGAACAAGAGTTTTATCATATAAGGCTTTATTTATACCTTTATCTGTAAAGAAATCAGTTGTTTTTATGATATACATATTTTATCAGATTTGCTAAAATTGATAGTAATGTTGCTATTGAAAACAAGGAGGTGATAAAAGCCAATGGTAGAGCATAAATAGTAATCTTTTCCAAGAAGTTATAAGAGAAAAAAACTACCTCAAAAATAGTGTTGCTCAGTATAGCTCTTTCGGAAGGATGTTTACTTTCTTCATATTGTAGCAGATAAGGAAAGAGTATTATATAACTGGTGAGCAATAATAAGAGGGCTACTATTAGATAGAAGCCAAAGTCTTTAAATGGTGTATATTTATCTACATTCATTACACTATTCAACTGTTATTTTTTGTCCTTTGTAAGAGAAATAATCCATAATAGCTTGTAATATTTCTTCTTGTTCTATATAAGAGAGGGTATTATCTATTGAATTGCGATAAATAACATAACTGTAAATGTTTTTTGCTGATAACAACAATCCTTCTCCTAAAATTTTATAGTAATTACCTTTGTAAGATACTATAATATTTCCTCTTGTAATTTCTTCTATTTTAATAGGTTCCTTATTACAAATCATATTGTCCTACATATACTAATTGGTTAAAGATTTCACCTTCTACAATATCGCGAGTATCTCCTGAATAGAAAAAAACAGCATTTCCTTGATAAATACCCATTTCTTTACATTTTTCTACTAATAAAGTTCTATTTTTAGCTCCCAAAGGTGTTTCTTTTGCTAAGAATTCTACATCTAAAACCCTATCAAATAAAGGAATGATACCTATAAAGTCGGGGTCATATTCTTCTTCGTTAATATCTTTACAAAAAAGGCAGTTATTATCTTCATCAAAATAAGATTGAAACTCCTCATTAGTACCTTCAAAAGTACCTATCCAAATTTTTATTTTGTTCATTTTCTTTTTAATAAGGTAAACTATTTCCAAATATCTTTAGTGCTTCAAATGAGTTATCAGTAGTTTCTTTTATGCTGAATGTTTTCATTTATTTTATAGGATTACGAAATATATGTCCATAAATTCTTGTGTCGTTGTAACTGATTAAGAGTATAAGCAACCCGTTGGTTTTGAGGTAATTCTAAATTAGGGTCAGTTTTGAGTAGGTCGATAGCTTGAAAGCGAGCAGCTTTTAGTATATCTTGGTCTTTCACGAGATCGGCTATTTTTAAGGCAAGCACTCCACTTTGTTGAGTTCCCATCAGGTCACCAGGACCTCGCAGTTTAAGGTCTACTTCAGCAATTTCGAAACCATCATTAGTGCGTACCATCGTTTCCATACGGATGCGAGTTTCGTTACTCATTTTATTGCCTGTGAGCAATATGCAATAACTCTGTTCACTACCACGCCCTACGCGTCCACGCAATTGGTGTAGTTGTGAAAGACCAAAACGTTCGGCACTTTCAATTACCATTACTGAAGCATTAGGTACATTTACTCCTACTTCTATTACGGTAGTAGCTACCATTATTTGTGTTTCATTGCGCAGGAAACGCTCCATTTCAGCATCTTTTTCAGCAGGTTTAAGTTTCCCGTGCACAATCGATACTTTGTATTTTGGTAATGGAAAACTTGCTGTGATATACTCATAACCTTCAGTAAGATTTTTAAAATCTAAAGCTTCTGATTCTTCTATGAGAGGATATACCACATAAGCCTGTCTACCTTTATCTATTTCTCTTTTGATAAATTCATAAGTCTCTGCGCGACGGTTTTCATATTGGTGTAAGGTTTGGATAGGTTTGCGCCCAGGAGGAAGTTCATCAATTACCGATACATCTAAATCGCCATATACGCTCATTGCTAAAGTACGTGGAATGGGAGTAGCTGTCATTACCAAAATATGGGGAGGAATAGTATTTTTACGCCATAGTTTTGCTCTTTGTTCTACCCCAAAACGGTGTTGTTCATCAATAATAGCAAGTCCTAAATTCTGAAATTGTACCTTCTCTTCTAATAAAGCGTGAGTGCCTATGAGAATAGAAAGTTCTCCAGATTGTAATTGTTCATCTAATATTCTGCGTTCTTTTGTTTTAGAGGAGCCCGTGAGTAGAGCAACGGTTACCCCAGTGTTTTTTAGTAACTCACTAATAGTTTGATAATGCTGATTAGCGAGAATTTCGGTAGGAGCCATTAAACAAGCCTGGCAATGATTATCTACTGCCAAAAGCATTGTCATTAGGGCAACAATTGTTTTTCCAGACCCAACATCGCCTTGTAACAAACGGTTCATTTGGGCATTGGAGCCTACATCAGCACGTATTTCTTTCAGTACTCGCTTTTGGGCATTGGTGAGAGGAAAAGGGAGGTGATGGTTGTAGAAGTTCATAAAAGCATCACCTACTTTTTTGAAAGGCTGCCCTTGAAATTTCTGTTTGTGTAACAGATTTTTGCGTACTAATTGTACTTGTATATAAAAGAGTTCTTCAAATTTCAATCGTATAGAGGCTTTGGTAAGCAAGGATTGGTTGGTAGGAAA
The DNA here is from genome assembly GCF_000318295.1 of Capnocytophaga sp. oral taxon 326 str. F0382. Classification (NCBI taxonomy): domain Bacteria; kingdom Pseudomonadati; phylum Bacteroidota; class Flavobacteriia; order Flavobacteriales; family Flavobacteriaceae; genus Capnocytophaga; species Capnocytophaga sp. oral taxon 326. The sequence continues at coordinate 25,710 of NZ_KB291361.1, read as the reverse complement.
ATGAATGTTACGCATTGCCTCTCGTTTAGAAATGAGATTCATAGCAGTGAGTATTGTGTCAGGTAGATTCTCACTAAAATTATACCCTATTTCTTCGAAAACGGTTTGTACTAATTGTCGCATTACTCTATTGGTAATGTTGCGTTTAGCTAATTTTTCAGTAGATGGATAAACGGGCTGAATACTGCTATGTCCTGTTTTTTTGAACTCGCTGAGTAAATCCATTTCGGGGTGAGGCATAGAAAAAGTTCCTCCAAAGAAATTCAACTTGCCAAAAATAACATAAGGCTCGTTGATTTTTAGAGAATCACGCAACCATTTTAGCCCTTTGAACCACACGAGTTCCATAGTCCCTGTCTCGTCTACAAAGGTAGCGACAAGGCGGTTGCTTTTTTGATGAGCCGACTCTACAGTACGTAGATTTACTATTTTACCCACGAGTTGTACCTCAGCATTATTGTTTTGTAGCTCATTGATTTTGTAGAACTTAGTTCGGTCGATATACCTATTTGGGAAGAGGTTCAACAAATCTTGATACTCATAAATGCCGAGTTCCGTTTTTAGGAGTTCAGCTCGCTGAGTGCCCACCCCGCGCAGATGACTTATAGAAGTATGTAGGATATTTTCTGGAATCATAAGGGCAAAAGTAGTGAATAATTAGTAAATGAGCAAATTTGCTAATTGAAAAAAATATTGTTACTTTTGCGCCCTGAAAAAGTTAATTATCAACTATTAATCGAAAATATATGACTTCACAAGAAATAAGAAATCTATTCCTAAAATTCTTCGAAAGCAAAGGACATACCATTGTTCCTTCAGCTCCTATGGTAATCAAAAACGACCCTACTCTAATGTTTACCAACGCAGGTATGAACCAGTTTAAAGAATTTTTCTTAGGGCATGCAAAACCTAAACACAAACGTGTGGCTGATACTCAAAAATGTTTGCGTGTATCGGGCAAGCATAACGATTTGGAAGAGGTAGGTCGCGACACCTATCACCACACGATGTTTGAGATGCTCGGCAATTGGTCATTTGGTGATTACTTCAAAAGAGAAGCCATTAGTTGGGCGTGGGAATTGCTCACCGAAATATACAAAATTCCCAAAGAAAACCTCTATGTAACCATTTTTGAAGGCAGTGAAGAAGATGGTGTACCCTTTGACCAAGAAGCATTCGATATTTGGAAAGAACGGATTGCTGAAGATCATATCTTGCTTGGGAATAAGAAGGATAACTTTTGGGAAATGGGAGATCAAGGACCTTGTGGACCTTGCACCGAAATTCACGTAGATATCCGTTCAGATGAAGAAAAAGCCAAAGTGCCAGGTCGCGACCTTGTGAATAACGACCACCCTCAAGTCATTGAGATTTGGAATAATGTGTTTATGGAGTTCAACCGCAAGGCTGACGGTAGTCTTGAAAAACTTCCTTCACGCAATGTAGATACAGGGATGGGTTTTGAGCGCCTCTGTATGGTACTTCAAAACAAACAATCAAACTACGATACCGATGTTTTTACTCCACTTATTCACAAAGTAGAAGAGATTACCAAAAGTCATTATAATAGTAATGGTCGTGTAACTCCTGAACAAGAGCATATAAATATTGCAATTCGTGTGATTTCAGATCATATTAGAGCAGTAGCTTTTGCCATAGCCGATGGTCAGTTGCCCTCTAACAATGGTGCTGGTTATGTGATACGCCGTATTTTGCGTCGTGCTATTCGCTATGGTTTTACTTTCTTAAACCAAAAAGAACCATTTATTTATAAATTAGTAGAAACCCTTGCCGCTCAAATGGGGGCTACTTTCCCCGAATTAGAGAAACAACAATTATTGATTATGAGTGTGATAAAAGAGGAAGAGGCTTCTTTCTTGCGTACTCTTGAACAAGGTTTGTTGATGCTTGATGTGATGATTCAAAATAGCCCTGATAAGCAACTATCGGGTGGAAAAGCCTTTGAATTATATGATACTTATGGTTTTCCTAAAGATTTAACTGCGCTCATTCTTTCTGAAAAAGGGCTCACTATGGATGAAGAAGGGTTTGAAGTACAATTACAAAAGCAAAAAGAACGTTCGCGTGCTGCTGCTCAAGTAAAAACTGATGATTGGGTAGTGCTTCGTAACGATGATGAAGAAGAGTTTATAGGGTATGACGCCTTAGAGGCTGTAGTGCGTTTAGTGAAATATCGCCGAGTGGAAAGTCAAAAAGATGGTACTCATTTTCAGCTGGTATTCAACACTACACCCTTTTATCCAGAAGGAGGAGGACAAGTAGGCGATAAAGGTACATTACAAGCTGCTAATGGTGAACTTATTTATATTTTAGATACTAAAAAAGAAAACAACCTCATCATTCACATAGCCGAGCATCTTCCTACAGAACTCAACGACCCGTTCAAAGCAGAAGTACATTCAGTAGCACGTGAAATGGCAGAAGCCAACCACAGTGCAACACACTTGTTACACCAAGCTTTGCGTGAGGTATTAGGCACACACGTAGAGCAAAAAGGTTCACGTGTAGCCCCTGAAGCTTTGCGATTTGATTTTTCACATTTTGCTAAACTCACTTCTGATGAACTTAAAGAAGTAGAGCGTTTGGTAAACAAACGTATTTTTGAGAAAATTCCTTTGCAAGAACACCGAAATATTCCTATCCAACAAGCGGTAGAATCTGGGGCTATGGCGCTCTTTGGTGAGAAATATGGCGACCGTGTGCGTATGATTCAGTTTGGAGATAGTAAAGAACTCTGTGGGGGTACTCACGTGAAAAATACAGGTGATATTTGGTTTTTCAAAATTATCTCAGAAGGAGCAGTAGCAGCTGGTATTCGTCGTATTGAGGCAATCACTCGTGGAGGAGCTATGCAGTATTTCATTGAACAAGAGCAGCTGGTAGAGCGTATCAAAGAAACAGTTAAAAATACACAAGACCCTGTGAAAGCTATTACGCACTTACAAGAAGAAAATGTGGCTTTGCACAGAGAATTGGAACAACTGAAAAAAGAACAAGCTAAACAACTCAAAGCTAATCTCAAAGCTGAATTTACTGAAATTAATGGTATTCAATGCCTTATCAAACAAGTAGATGCTGAGGTAGCAACGCTTAAAGACCTTGCTTTTGAATTAGGTAATGAGGTGAAAAATGCTTTTGTATTTTTTGCTTCAGCTCACGAAGAAGGTAAAGCACTCTTGTTATGCTATATCAATAAAGAATTGGCACAAGCCAAAGGATTAGACGCTGGCAAAATAGTACGCGAATTAGGTAAATACATTCACGGAGGTGGAGGTGGTCAACCATTCTTCGCAACTGCAGGAGGTAAAAAACCTGAAGGTATTTCCGAAGCATTATCTAAAGTAAAAGACTTTCTATAATGAATTTTTTAGCCCATATTTATCTCTCAGGAGAAGGTGATGAATTACTTACTATTGGTAACTTTATTGCCGATACCGTACGAGGTAAAGAATACTTACAATACCCCGAAGCAATGCAACGGGGTATTTTATTACATCGGAGAATAGATACTTTCACTGATGCACACGCCATTTTCCGCCAAAGTAAACACCGATTGGTGCCTACTTACAACCATTACGCAGGAGTTTTAGTAGATATTTACTACGATTACTTCCTTGCTAAGCATTGGAAAGAATATTCTACTATATCTTTAGAACAATATGCCCAACGTTTTTACAACTCTTTACAAAAACATCAACTCTTGTTAAGTGAAAAATCACAGAATTTGAGCAAATATATCATAGCAGAACATTGGTTAGAAAAATATCAGACTATTGAAGGAATAGCATCAATACTCTATCAAATGGATAGGCGTACGGGATTTATTTCCAAAATGCAATATGCTGCCAATGATTTGTGCAAGGATGAAAGTTTATATGAAAAAGAGTTTGGAAACTTCTTTGGAGAAATACAAAAAAACTATACGAGATATTGAATTTCAGAAAATTAGATTGTTGATGTTATTTATTTTTCATTTTTCATTTTTCATTTTTCACTTTTTTTTATACCTTTGCCTCGTTTTTTACAAAAAAATGCCAATATCTCTTATTCAAAAATACAATGTAGCAGGTCCTCGCTATACTAGCTACCCTACTGTCCCTTATTGGGATAGTAGTACTTTTTCCACTGAAAAATGGTTAGAGAGTTTATCCAAATCATATTCTGAGAGTAATAGTACTGAAGGTATTAGTCTCTACATTCATTTACCTTTTTGTGAGAGCCTTTGTACTTTTTGTGGTTGTCATAAGCGTATTACCAAACGTCACGAAATGGAAATACCTTATATAGAAGCAGTACTCAAAGAGTGGCAATTGTATACTGATTTTTTGAAAGAACGCCCTCGTATTAAAGAGATACATTTAGGAGGTGGTACTCCTACCTTTTTTCAACCTTCTCAATTACGCCGATTGATAGAAGGTATTTTTGAGCGTGCTGATAGAGTGAAAAACTATGAGTTTAGCTTTGAAGGGCATCCTAATAATACCACTGAAGCTCATTTACAAACACTTTACAATTTAGGTTTCAAACGTGTGAGTTATGGTGTACAAGATTATTCGCCTAAGGTACAAAAAGCCATTCACCGCATTCAACCTTTTGAAAATGTACAGCGTGTTACCGAACAAGCCAGAACTATCGGCTATACCTCTGTAAGCCACGATTTGATCTTTGGTTTGCCGTTTCAAACCTTAGACGATGTACTCTTTACTATTGATAAGAGTAATACCCTTCGTCCAGATCGTATAGCTTTCTATAGTTATGCACATGTACCTTGGATAAAAGGTAGTGGGCAACGTGGTTTTAAAGATGAAGATGTACCTACAGGAGAAGTGAAACGTCAATTGTATGAAGTGGGTAAACAGCATCTACTTGAGGCAGGCTATATAGAAATAGGGATGGATCACTTTGCTTTACCTACTGATAGTATGTATCACGCATTCAAAAACAAACAATTACATCGTAATTTTATGGGGTATACCGCCTCTAAAACTCAAGTGATGATAGGTTTAGGAATGTCATCTATCAGTGATAGTTGGTATGGTTTTGCTCAGAATGAAAAAGATTTAGACGACTATTACGCACGTCTTGAAAAGAATGAAATTCCTGTTTGTAAAGGGCATATTCTCAATAAAGAAGATTTGATTATCAGGCGTCACATTCTTAACCTAATGTGTCAGTTTGAGACCTCTTGGAATGATGAGGCACTTCAATTTCCTGAAATAAACGAAGTAATAATGCACTTACAGGAGATGCAAAACGATGGATTGTTGCATATAGCAAATAATCATATAGAAGTTCCTGATGCAGGTAAACCTTTTATTAGAAATATATGTATGGCTTTTGATTTACATTTACAACGCAAAATGCCTAACACCAAAATATTTAGTATGACAGTTTAAAAAGTTATACTTAACCGTCATAGTGATTGAGTTTTTTAGTTAGTGATGAAAAGGGACAGTTGTGAAATTCGTCCCTTTTCTTTTTTGTATTTCAGAAAAAAATATTATTTTTGCCCCCGAAATAAAAACAAATTTTTTTTAACTTAAAAATTGAATTATTATGGGATTTTTAAAAGAATTTAAAGAGTTTGCAGTAAAAGGCAATGTAGTAGATTTAGCCATTGGGGTTATCATTGGGGCTGCTTTTGGTGCTATTGTATCATCATTAGTATCTGATGTAATTACTCCTTTGTTATTGACTCCAGCACTTAAAGCTGCTCAAGTTCAAGAATTAGAAAAACTAATTTGGAATGGGGTTGCTTATGGTAAGTTCCTTGCTGCTGTGATCAATTTCTTGTTTGTAGCTTTTGTATTGTTTATGCTTGTAAAAGGTATTAACAAATTGAAGAAAAAAGAAGAAGAAGCCCCAGCAGCTCCTGCAGGTCCTACTCAAGAAGAACTATTGGCTGAAATTAGAGATTTATTGAAAAATAAATAGAAAATTTTCGTGTAACCGCAACACTACACACTTCAACAATTGTTTAATTAAAACCACGCCCCATTATAAGGCGTGGTTCTTTTTTATAAGTTTTTTATTAATGCGCTTTATAAGTCCAGCTCCTTCGTAGATAAATCCAGTGTAAAGTTGTACTAATGAAGCTCCTGCTTCTAATTTTTCAAGAGCATCCTCTTCACTAAAAATACCTCCTACACCTATGATAGGAAAGGCTTTACCACTTTTTTCACTCAAAAAGCGAATTACTTCGGTAGCGCGCTCACGAAGTGGTTTCCCACTAAGTCCACCAGTTTCTTTCTTGTTATCGGAGTGTAATCCTTCTCTACTGATAGTAGTGTTAGTAGCAATTACCCCAGCAATATGTGTTTCTTTTACAATTTCTATGATGTCTAACAACTGTTCATCAGTGAGATCTGGAGCAATTTTTAGGAGAATAGGTTTGGGGTTTTCTTTGGATGAATTCTTTTCTTGAAGGGTGTTTAGTAACTGCTTTAGAGGTTCTTTCTCTTGTAGCGAACGTAGGTTAGGTGTATTAGGTGAACTTACATTCACTACAAAATAATCCACATAATCAAAAAGTTGTTCAAAACAAATGAGATAATCATTTACAGCTTCCTCATTAGGAGTAATTTTATTCTTCCCTATGTTGCCTCCTATTAATACACCTTTGTTTTTTTTGAGTCTCTCTATAGCCGCTACTACTCCTTCATTATTAAACCCCATACGATTGATAATACCTTGATCATCTATAAGGCGAAAAAGTCGTTTTTTGGGGTTTCCTGGTTGTGGTTTAGGGGTGATGGTACCTATTTCTATAAAACCAAAACCTAAGTTGGATAACTCTTGGTATAAAGTAGCGTCCTTGTCGAGCCCAGCTGCTAATCCCACAGGGTTTTTGAACTGTAATCCAAAAACCTCTCGGTGCAAAGAAGGATGTTCTACTTGATAGATAGCCCGAATGAGAGAGGGTACAAAAGGTATTTTGTGTATCAACTTCAAATATTTGAAAGTAAAATGATGTGCCTTCTCGGGGTCGAGACTAAAAAGTAATGGACGTATGAATAACTTGTACATAGCAGTTAGCTTAAAAATTCTTCTTAATTTACAATGTAACTTGTTCCTTCCTTACCGTCTTTGAGTTGGATACCCATTGCAAGAAGTTCATCTCTAATCTTGTCAGAAAGTGCCCAATCTTTATTAGCACGAGCTTCCATTCGCATATTAATAAGCAATTGGAGCACTCCATCAAGTTTGTCGTTGTTATTAGCAGTTTGTTGCTCACTTTGTAGACCTAAAACATCAAAAACAAAAGCATTCATTAGAGTTTTCAGTTCATTGAGTTCAGCTACTGAAATCTTTTCATCACCATTAATCCATTTTACAGCTTCAAAAAGATGAGCTATAAGTATAGGTGAATTGAAATCGTCTAAAAGGTCATCATAGCATTTTTGTATCCATTGATCAATTTCATACGAAAGAGGTCCTGGGTGCTCTAAATCAGTAGACATTTCATTCAATGTTTTTATAGCTTCCATAAGCCTTGAGAAGCCTTTTTCAGCAGCAAGCATTGCCTCATTAGAAATGTCAAGCACACTGCGGTAGTGGGCTTGCATAAAGCAGAAGCGTATCACAGCAGGAGCAAAAGGTTTTTCAAAGAAAGTATTCTCTCCACTGATGAGTTGTATTGGCAATATATAATTACCCGTAGATTTACTCATACGTTGTCCATTCATAGTGAGCATATTAGCGTGCATCCAATAACGAACGGGACTTTCTCCGTGTCCTGCTTTCCCTTGTGCAATTTCACATTCGTGGTGTGGGAACTTCAAATCCATACCTCCTCCGTGAATATCAAACTGATTGCCAAGATATTTAGTGCTCATTACTGTACATTCTAAGTGCCAACCTGGAAAACCATCCCCCCAAGGCGATGCCCAACGCATAATATGAGCTGGAGAAGCTTTTTTCCAAAGCGCAAAGTCCTGAGGATTGCGTTTTTCTCCTTGTCCATCTAAATCTCGAGTATTGGCAAAGAGTTCTTCTATATTACGACGAGAAAGTTCTCCATAGTTGAGCCCTCGTTTGTTGTATTCAAGTACATCAAAGTATACAGAACCATTGCTTTCGTAAGCAAAGCCGTCTTTCAGTAGTTTTTCGGTAAGTTGTATTTGTTCTAAAATATGTCCTGTAGCAGTAGGTTCAATAGTAGGAGGCAGTAAGTTGAATATCTCCAAAACTTTATGAAAATCAACGGTGTATTTTTGTACAATTTCCATAGGCTCAAGTTTTTCAAGACGAGATTGTTTCACAAAACGGTCGTTGTTCACATCGCCATCATCGGTAAGGTGACCAGCATCTGTGATATTACGTACGTAACGCACTTTGTAGCCTAAAAATTTAAGTGTGCGATACACAAAATCAAACGACATAAAGGTGCGTACATTACCTAAGTGGACATTGCTATATACGGTAGGTCCACATACGTACATCCCTACATTATTTTCGTGTAAGGGTACAAATACTTCTTTCTCTCCTGTTAAGGAATTGAATATTTTTAATTGATGATTCATTCTGATGTTATTTAAGTTTATACTTACTATTTTTTCGTAACTTGTAATTCGTTATTTGTTATTTGTTTTTTCTCTAATTTTATACCTCTCTTCATTACTCTTAGTCTTTAAGATGATTTCTCCTAAAAAACCAGCAATAAATAACTGTGTACCAATAAGCATAGTAGTAAGTGCAAGATAAAACTGAGGTCTATCAGCAATAAGGCGACCATTAGGGTTGATAAATAATTTATCAATTCCAAGGTAAGCTGAGAATAAGAAACCTATAAAGAACATCAGTACCCCCAATGCTCCAAAAAAGTGCATTGGTCGTTTGCCAAAATGCGACAAGAAACTAATAGTGATAAGGTCTAAAAATCCGTTGATAAACCTACTCATACCAAATTTTGTAACACCATATTTGCGAGCTTGATGTTGCACAACTTTCTCAGTAATACGATTGAACCCCGCATTCTTTGCTAATACGGGAATATAGCGATGCATCTCTCCTGATACTTCAACATTCTTTACAACCTCTTGTTTGTAGGCTTTAAGCCCACAATTAAAGTCGTGAAGTGTGAGACCTGAGGTTTTACGTGCTGCCCAGTTGAAAAGTTTAGAAGGTAAGTTCTTTGTTAAAACTGAATCGTAACGCTTTTTCTTCCAGCCTGATACGAGGTCATATCCTCCTTGGGTAATCATATTGTAAAGCGCAGGAATCTCATCAGGACTGTCCTGCAGGTCGGCATCCATAGTAATCACCACATCTCCTTGTGCTTGTTTAAAGCCAGCGTGTAGTGCTTGTGATTTACCGTAGTTGCGCAAAAAGCGAATACCCTTTATGTTGCTATCTTTAGCCGATAATTCTTCAATCACCTGCCAAGAATTATCAGTACTACCGTCATCTACAAAAATAATTTCGTAGGAATAACTATGTTCAGTAAGTACTTTATGTAGCCACTGATAAAGTTCGGGTAATGATTCTTGTTCATTGAGTAGTGGTATGACAATTGATATATTCATTAGAAAATATTTACTTCAAATTCTAAAGTGATGCCAAATTGCTTGAGTACAGTTGCTTGTACATAATGAGCCACAGCTAAAATTTCTTTGCCAGTAGCTTTTCCATAGTTCACAAGCACTAAGGCTTGTAAGTTGTGTACCCCTGCATCTCCCTTTCTATATCCTTTGAGTCCTGCGCGATCTATCAACCAACCAGCAGGCACTTTCACTTGTGTTTCATCAATAGAATAAGAAGGAATATCTGGATATTGAATTTTTAATTCTTCGTAATTTGTTTTTGAAATAATAGGATTTTTGAAAAAACTACCACAGTTCCCTAATGTATCAGGATTAGGCAGTTTGCTTTGGCGTATACTTATTACTATTTCCGAGAGTTGTTTAGGAGTAGGGGAGGAGAGCCTTCTTTCGGCGAGTAGCTGTTGGATAGCCCCATATTCGGTATGCAAAAGATGATTGCGTTTGGTGAGTTTAAAGGTAACTGCTGTAATAATATAATTGCCTTTTTCTTTTCCTTTGAAGATAGATTCACGATAGCCAAAACTACATTCAGCGTTAGTAAAATTTTGCTTTTGCAAACTGTGAATATTGATAGCCTCGCAACTCTCCATTACATCTTTGATTTCAACCCCATAAGCTCCAATGTTTTGCACAGGGGTAGTTCCTACATTTCCATAGATAAGTGAGAGGTTTTCAAGTCCACCATAACCTTGAGATAAAGTATATTGCACAAACTGATGCCAGTTTTCACCTGCTTGTGCTTTAATCCATACATTATCGTTATTTTCTTTTACAATGCTAATACCCTTTAGAAGAATATGTAATACAGGTTGTGTGATATCTTGGGTGAGTAACATATTGCTCCCTCCACCTAAAACAAAAGGATTTTTGTGTTGTTGCAAAGCCTCAACTAAAGCCTCTTCGTTGTGTATAGGGAGGTAAATGTTTGCTTTGGTATTGATATTGAAAGTGTTAGGTATTTGCATAACGGCTTATCTAAAATCACCGCGCAAAGGTAAGAGATAATTAGCAAATTAGCAAATTTAACATTGATTCTTCGCTTGTTAGGTAAGATGGTAAAAGATAAAAAACTAACTAAAAATTTGGAACTATAAATCTAAAAGAAGTATATTTGCAACGTATTATAGTTTTATTAGCAATTATGGAGCTTGATATCCTCAAAAATAATTGGAGTGATGCACAAATAGTAGAGGTGTCCTATCAGAAAGGAACCTTACAATTAGCATTAAAAGACTATCAAAACACAATACATAAGTACCTTTTTGAGAATGTCATTGCATTATCATTTGAGAATTATCTCAATGAAGATATTAGTGAGATACATTCTTCTTTTTGGAAAGAAGAAAATGATACCATTTGCCAAATAGATATTCTATCAGCTTGGACAAATAAAGAAATTGTAAGTTTTTCATTTTTTACACATTAACTATGGCAGCCGAAGGATATGTAATATTTGAAGATGCTACTTGGTATCAAAAGCATAAAGAAGAAATTAAAGAACAGATTATTTCATTAGATACTTATGTACATCATCCAATGCAAATAGGCTCCTATCTAATGAGAGAAGGTGAATATTGGCTAAAAGGTATTGAGAGTAAGCCTCCACCAGCTGATTGGCCATATAATGTACGTATCTTTTTAGATCAAGAGGACTATATTTTTATAGAAATCAGTGCACATCCCCCAAGTATAGAGAGAACCCTTACACAATTTTTAAATTGGATAAGAAAGCAAACCCCTATCGTTTTTCAAGATGAAGACGGAGAGGATTTTGGTTATCAATAAATTAATTATGAACTCAAAAGAAATAGCAAATGGCATACTTCGTGCCGTAGGAATCATTGTTTTAGTAGTATTAGGGCTCTATACACTCTACTTACTGCAATCTATTATTATTTATCTCATTGTATCATTGGTACTGACACTAATGGGGAAACCTCTTATTCAGTTCTTCTATAAAAGGTTAAAAATAAAGAGTAAAACCGTCTGTGTTATTCTTACAATGACAATTTTTATCTTGTTAGCCTTGAGTGTTTTTAGCTTGTTTATCCCACTACTTGTTTCACAAGGCAAGAACCTATCAGGGCTTAATATCGATTTACTCAAAACTAATATAGACAACCTTATTCAACAAACCCTCAGTAAGGTAGGTCTTCAAAAAGAAGATTATTCTTTTGGAGTACAAGAAATGTTGAATTTTATTGATATTCCTAACTTTCTTAATTCTTTTATCTCTTTTATTAGTGATTTTGGAGTGGGAGTCTTTTCAGTACTCTTTATCAGCTTTTTCTTTATGAAAGATGGTGAAAAAATTCTTATAGCCCTTCTTTCAACTTTTTCTGTCCACAGAAAACGAAAACTCAAAACCTCTATTTTCAAAATAAACAACCTCTTATCGCGTTATTTTGTAGGATTGATACTTCAAATCACCATACTTTTTGTGATTTACACTGTTATATTGCTTATTTTTGGAGTAGAGAACGCCTTTATTATCGCACTACTTTGTGCATTGCTAAACCTTATTCCTTACGTAGGACCAATGATAGGCTTTGTATTAATGGCACTCCTTACAATGAGCAGTAATCTGCAAAACGATTTTATGACGGTAAGTCTACCTACTACTATCTATGTACTTATAGGCTTTATTGTAGGACAATTTATAGATAATGTTTTCTCACAACCTCTTATATTTTCAAACTCCGTAAAATCTACTGCCTTAGAGATTTTTCTCATCACGCTTATCAGTGGTACGCTTTTCGGTATGGTAGGAATGGTAGTAGCTATCCCAGCCTATACCGTACTGAAAGTAGTTTTAAAAGAATTTTTTCCTAATAATAAGATTGTAGAGTTACTCACTAAAAATCTATAGTTATGAAACAACTATAAATATAACTCTAAAAATTACCAAACCTAAAACTTTTTTAATTTGCTATTTTTCAAACAACTAAAAAAAATAACTAAGAAAAAAAGCGCTTTATATAGCAACTAATCAAAATATTATTCGTAACTTTGTATCCTAAATATCAAAATTGATAAATTTTAAAAGAAATGAGTAAATACGACGTTATTGTATTAGGAAGTGGTCCTGGTGGTTATGTCACTGCCATTCGCGCTTCTCAATTAGGTTTCAAAACCGCTGTAATCGAAAAAGAAAACCTCGGAGGTATCTGCCTCAACTGGGGGTGTATCCCTACTAAAGCTTTGCTAAAATCAGCACAAGTGTTTGAATATCTTAAACACGCTGAAAGCTATGGTATCAAAGTAAAAGATGGCTCTTTCGACAAAGATTTTCCTGCTGTTATCAAACGTAGTCGCGATGTAGCCTCTACAATGAGCAAAGGGGTACAGTTCTTAATGAAAAAGAACAAAATAGACGTGATTATGGGCTATGGTACTCTTAAACCTGGCAAAAAAGTAGATGTAAAAGATAAAGACGGTAAAGTAACTGAATATAGTGCCGACCATATCATTATCGCTACTGGAGCTCGTTCACGTGAGTTACCTGCACTTCCTCAAGACGGTAAAAAAATCATCGGTTATCGTCAAGCACTTACTCTTCCTGAGCAACCTAAAAAAATGATTGTAGTAGGTAGTGGTGCTATTGGTATTGAGTTTGCTTACTTCTACAATGCTATGGGTACCGAAGTAACTATTGTAGAGTTTATGCCTAATATCGTTCCTGTAGAAGATGAGGATATTTCAAAACAACTCGAAAAGAGCCTCAAAAAATCAGGTATTAATATTATGACTTCTGCTGAGGTAACAAAAGTAGATACTTCAGGTAAAGGAGTAAAAGCATTCGTAAAAACCGCTAAAGGTGAAGAAATACTTGAAGCTGATATCTTACTCTCTGCTGTGGGGATCAAAACAAATATAGAAAATATTGGTTTAGAAGCAGTTGGTATCAAAACCGAACGCGACAAAATTCAAGTAAATGAATTCTATCAAACTAACGTTCCTGGTTATTATGCTATTGGTGACGTAGTACCAGGACAAGCCTTAGCACACGTAGCTTCTGCTGAAGGTATTATTTGCGTTGAAAAGATTAAAGGAATGCACGTAGAGCCACTTAACTATGGTAATATCCCTGGTTGTACTTACTGTACTCCTGAAATTGCTTCAGTAGGTCTGACCGAAAAACAAGCTAAAGAAAAAGGCTATGAAATAAAAGTAGGTAAATTCCCATTCACAGCCTCTGGTAAAGCTAATGCCGCAGGAACTACTGAAGGTTTTATCAAAGTAATCTTCGATGCTAAATATGGTGAATGGTTAGGCTGCCATATGATTGGAGCTGGTGTTACCGATATGATTGCTGAAGCTGTAGTAGCTCGTAAATTAGAAACTACAGGTCACGAAATCATCAAAGCTGTACACCCTCACCCTACTATGAGCGAAGGCGTAAAAGAAGCTGTAGCCGCTGCTTATGGTGAAGCTATTGATATTTAATTAGTACCTACAAATTTAAACAAATATCTAAAAACTCCAAGTAATACAATTGCTTGGAGTTTTTTAATATTTTGTTGATTGTTACATTTAGTATAAATAAATGATGAAGTGCATTTTTTGAAGAAGAAATGTATAGAAAAATAAGTGATATATTTTTCTAAAATAAAAATATGTAAATACTATGTGTTTGATAAATAACTGTTTACTAAATGTTTTATAAAAAATATTAAAAAAAGTTTGCGAAAAACTTGCAAGAAATGAAAAATCGTTATACCTTTGCAACCGCAAAACAGAAATAATAAGTTCATATACATAAACGGAGAGGTGCCGGAGTGGTAACGGAGCAGATTGCTAATCTGTCGGCGGGTAACCGTCGCCTGGGTTCGAGTCCCAGTCTCTCCGCATCTAAATGTACTCATTAGATAAGTTTCTCGGGGCGTAGCGTAGTCCGGTCATCGCGCCTGGTTTGGGACCAGGAGGTCGCAGGTTCGAATCCTGCCGCCCCGACAATAAAATATTTCATTAATGTTCCTTTAAGTAGCATTTTTGAAATATTTTTTTTGAAATATAGGGTCACGTAGCTCAGCTGGATAGAGCATCTGCCTTCTAAGCAGACGGTCACAGGTTCGAATCCTGTCGTGATCACGAGAATTTGTTTCATTTTGTATTAAAATTTATGTTCGAAATAACGCAGAGTTTCCGCTCTGCGTTATTTTGTTTTAAAAAGTAAATGACCTTCTTTTTTATTTAAAAAAACTTTTTTTGTTTATAAAGTTTTTATCCATACCTTTGCACCCGCAAAACAAAGAACAGAATAATGAAACACTCCTTATTTATACTATTTTTAGCAGCATCACCTTTTATTTTTGCCCAAGAAGCAATAAATGATTCTCTACAAGAACTCCCTAAAGCAGAACAGAGAGCTCATAGAAAAGCACAATTAGAACGTACTTTGTCAAAAATGTGGGAACTCGACCGCGAAGACCAACGTGGTACTTTTAAACTCGTAGAATACCTCCCTATGTATATAATGCCCTTCCGCTATACCGATGTCCCTACCGAGCAACCCATAAGTCTCAACCCCGACCGACCCATCCCCGAATGGAGAGATTATCAACACGTAGAAACAAAATTCCAAGTCAGCCTAAAAGCTAAAATTATGCAAGACGCTTTTGGTAAAGGCGATGTGTGGGTCGCTTTCACCCAGCAATTGTATTGGCAGATGTACAACGGTGAGCTTTCACGTCCGTTTAGGGAACTGAATTACGAACCTGAACTCATCTTTACCTATCCGCTAAACTTCTCAGCAGGTAACCTAAAAATGAAAATGATAGGCTTATCCGTAAATCACCAATCTAATGGTAAAGAAGCGGCACATTCCCGCAGTTGGAACAGAATTATTTTATCAGGTATTTTCCTATGGAATGATTTAATGATTAATAGCCGTTTCTGGTGGCGTTTTTCAGAAAAAGCAAGAGAAGATGACAATCCCGATATTGAGAATTATATAGGACGTTGTGAATTGGGCATTGCTTATCCATTCCGTAAAAATGTTTTTAATTTGCGAGTGAGAAATAATTTAAATTTTAATCATAATCGCGGACACATAGAGCTGAATTGGGTATATCCGCTGAGTCGCGACCTGCGTATTTTGTTGCAAGCATCTCACGGTTATGGCGATTCCCTCATCGATTATAATTATAAACAAACAGTTGTAGGCGTAGGATTTACCTTCTTAAGCCTTTAAATAAACCAATCTTATCTCTTACCTCTTACTTCTTATCTAAAATAAAGGAAACTTTTTTTGTTTATTAAGTTTTTTTGTTATACCTTTGCCCCCGAATTAGAGAAAACAGCGTATGAAAGAAGAAATCGTGAAAAGAGCCTTAAACGACTTTATGCAGTACGGGTTTAAAACCTTTACAATGGACGATTTGGCTAACAAAATGGGGATGTCTAAAAAGACACTTTACGAACATTTTCCCTCTAAAAGCGACTTGGTAGAAGCTACATTAGATTACGCTTTAGAGATGAGTTGTAAAAATGCAGATACTTTTGTACAAGGAGAAGGTTCAGTGATAGAAAATGTATACCGCAACCAAAAAAAGGTTCAGGAAGTTTTCAACATCAATAGCGATCGCCCTATCTGGGAGCTACAAAAATACTATCCTAAAACATACGAACGTATGGAAAGTGAGTTCGCTAAATCTGATGCACTTTTTATAGATAAACTCTTAGAAAAAGGATGGAAAGAAGGCCTTTTTAGAAAAGATATTAATGTAGACTTCTATAAGATTTTTTATACTAGTGTACAACGTCTTCGTTCTATAACCCGCACTTTTCCTGAAAGAGAATTTCCTTTCTGGGAAACTATTTATACTATTATAGAGTACTTTTTCAGGATACTTGTCAATGAAAAAGGACTTAAAGAATTAGAACGGGTATTAGAACAAGAAAGAAAGCAAAAAAAATAAACTAATTTCAGTTGCTAACAACTAATGACTAAAAACAAATATCAATGAAAAAAATCATTACGAGTGCTTTGTTGTGCCTCAGTTTTGTGAGCTTTGCACAACAAAAAGAATTGACTTTGAAAGATGCTATTAGTTATGCTTTAGAAAATAAAGCTGATGCCGAAAAAGCTCGCTTAGAAGTAAAGAAAAGTGAATACCAAATACAAGAAGTACGTGCTAATGCACTTCCTAATATTTCAGCTTCTGGAGGTATGGTCTATAATCATAAACTACAAGCTACTTATATTGATGCTAGTACCTTTGCTTTTCCAGGTATGCCCGCAAGTGATGAACCATTAAAAATGGAAATGGGACAAAAATGGACAGCTAATGCCGAAGCTAAACTTACCCAAGTACTCTTCAATCAATCGGTATTTATGGGACTAAAAGCAGCGCGTACTACCCGTGAGTTCTATATGCTCAATCAACAACTTACTGAAAATGACATTATAGAAAAGGTAGCCAAAGCTTACTATCAAGTATACCAAACCCGACAAACATTAGAAAATATAGAAAGTAATTTAGCTCTTACTGAGAAAACAGCTAATGTAGTAAAAGGCTTAAACCAATCAGGTTTATCTAAAAAAATAGATGTCGATCGTACTACAGTAGCTGTAAACAATCTTAAATCGGCACGGCAGCAAGCACTTAACGGATTACAACTTTCCGAAAATGCACTTAAATATATGATTGGTATGCCTATGAATGAGGCTATTACATTGCCTAAAGAAGGATTTGAAGCTAATTATGATTTGGCTTTCGATAAAGGAAATACCAATAACCGTATAGAGTTACAAGTACTTGAAAAACAAAAACAACTTTTAGATATTAATGTAAAGGTACAACGTGCAGCGCTCTATCCATCATTAGCATTGCAAGCAACTTATGGTTATTTGAGTATGGGACCTAAAACACCAATTTTTTACGGTAAAAAAGATAAAGTATACGGTTCTGATTATTCAGCTATCACTTTAGGAGTGAATATACCTATTTTTTCAGGTTTTGGTACACGTGCTAAAATACGTCAAGCTCAGATAGAAAGTCAAGCGCTTGAAGCTACACTCAAAGATACTCGTTTGGCAATGGATTTGGCTTATGAAAATGCTCGTAGCCAACTCACTAACAACCTCCTTACTATTGATTCACAAAAAGAAAACGTAAAACTCGCTGAAGAGGTGTTACTCAATACTCAAAACAACTATCAACAAGGGTTAGCTTCTCTCACTGATTTATTAGAAGCTGAACGCTCTCTATCCGATGCTAAGAATAACTATACTACTGCCTTGTTAGACTATAAGTTGGCAGAAATTGAACTGCTAAAATCACAAGGGAAGTTAGAGACAATGAAGTAAGAAAATCCCATATCAAATCATAGAAGAAAAAAGGCTACCTAAACAAAATCAGGTAGCCTCTTTTTATAAGTTTTAACGAAGTAAATATAACTTTTTTTTGGAGTAATCTATCACAGCTTTTTTCTTCAGTAGTAAATCAGCTCCTATAACACCGTGTACAGGAAGCAAGTTAAATTGTTGTAATGCTTCGTTTACGTGGGTCAAATTAAATAAAACTAAAGGAACTCTACGGATGCTTAATGAACCTATTTCTAAGTGATTTTTTATAGCGACCTGTGTTTCCATAGCACTTGCTCCTGCACCAGCAGCTTTTATCTCTGAGGCTTCAGCTTCTAAATTGAAATAGGTTATCCACTCTATTCCTACACAAGTATTAGAAGCTCCAGAGTCTAAAATAAAACGTCCTTCAATACCATTAATTTTAGCTTGCACTACAAGGTGTTGGGTAAGAGTAAACTCAAGCGGAATAGCAATATATCCTTTCTCTATGAGTAATTTGTTTAATGTAAGTCCCATTTGCTTTTTACTTCATTTACTATTTCCTTAATGTTTTGTTCTTTTGCTTTGGGGTAGATAAGTAACACATCATCTCTATCTACTACAATGTAGTTTTTGAGTCCATCTATTACCACACATTTAGCGCCTTCAGTGCGGATAATATTGTTTTCAGCATCTTTGAGTAATACTCTTGCGTTGATAACGGCATTTTGAGCACTATCTTTTGGTGATTTCTCGTGTAAAGAGCCCCAAGATCCTAAGTCATTCCAATCAAAATTGGCAGGGAGTACATAAATATTAGTAGAAGGCTCTAAAATAGCGTAGTCTACCGATATATTTTCAGCTTCAGGGTAGGCTTTAGCTATAAAGTCTACTTCGTTTTCGGTATTATAAGTGTCTTCCCCTTTTTCAAAGAGTTCATACATAGCAGGTTGATAGGTTTTATAAGCGTTGAGTACGGTTTGGGTACTCCATATAAAAATACCTGCATTCCATAAAAAATTACCTTGTTTTAAAAACTCTTTGGCAGTGGCATAATCGGGTTTCTCACGAAATTGATTTACTTTCTTGATGTTAGTATTGTCGTCTTTGTCGTATTGTATATAGCCATAACCTGTGTTAGGGAAAGTAGGTACGATTCCTAAAGTGAGGATGTTGTTAGCCTTTTGTGCAGCATTGAAACACGTAATCACATTGTGCATAAAAGCCTTTTCGTCTTCAATCCACGCATCACTGGGGGCTACAATCATTACTCCATTAGGGTTACGCTTGTTCACTTTCATTGCCGCATAGAGTATGCAAGGAGCTGTATTGCGCATACAAGGTTCTAATACCAAGTTTTTAGGCAATATATTAGGGATTTGTTCTTCTACAATTTCCTTGTATCGCTCGTTTGTGAGAATGAGGATATTTTCCTGAGGGATAAACTTCTGCAAGCGGGAATAGGTGCGTTGCAAGAGTGTTTGCCCTGTGCCGAGCATATCGTGGAATTGTTTAGGGTATTCAGTAGTACTTACAGGCCAAAAGCGCGAACCTACTCCGCCAGCCATAATCACTGCATAATAATTGTTCACCATATATTTGTAATATTTTAATTCAGTTTTTTAACTTTTAATAAGTTCAACTTCAGCGTGAGGTTGAAAGATGTATTTTTTGCCAGAGCTTATTTCTATACAATCATAACATTTCACACGGCGTTGCCCTTTGCGAAATACACGTCCATCCTTGATACGAAAAGTACTTCCTATTGGAATTTCATAAATAAAACTTACATTTTCACTCGTGTCAAATTGTTTGAGGGCTATAGCCAACACAGGGTCAACATCACTGCTGGACATAGGGTTTAAAAAATGTCGTTGCAATACGCCTAATAATTGTTGAGGAAATATTTCTGGAGTGATAAAAGGTCTCATTAGTTGTTGGAAAGTGTATTTCCATTCATTACCGTGTGGCTTGATAAGTCTGCCAAACCGTTCAAAAGCTATCAAATGTGCTACTTCGTGAATAAAGGTTATCAAAAAGCGGTATTTATTAGCAGAAGCATTCATTGTAATGAGATGTTGCCCGTTAGGAAGTTGCCGATAATCTCCGTGCCTTGTTTTTCGCTCGTTTACAATACGCAAATAAATATTGTTTGCCTTAATGAGTTCGAAACAAGGAGTTACAGCGTTTTCGGGTAAATATTTAAATAAAATTTCTCTCATAGTCTGCAAATGTACAAATAATATTTTACATCCGCAAAAAAAATAATCAATTGTAAATTTATAAACTCGTGAATTTTTTTTATCTTTGCCGTGTTTGTAAAACAAAGAAAAATATGTCGCTCATAAGTTATTTAAAATTTCTTATAAAATCAACGAATCAACACGGAGTGCATTCTCCTTTTATCTACAACTTTGTAACTCGTTGCTTGTACAATAAACAGTTGGTAAAACCAAGTGAAATTACTGATTATTCATCAATTATATCTAAAAAACAATTTATTTCATTGCTGAAGATTATTCGTTATTTGGAAGTAAAAACTATTTTTACAGATGAAAAGGAACTTTCTATAAACGAAAATTGCAGTCTTATAACCGAATTACAAACTGCAACGACTTACGATCTTATTTTTATCAATTATCCCAAAGAGAATTTGGATTTTTATCTGAATTATATGCACAACGATAGCACTCTCATCATCAATAATATTCACCGAAAAGAAAATGAACCTTTATGGAAAAAAGTTATAGAAAATGAAAAAGTTACCGCTTGTATAGATGTATATTATCAAGGGTATATTTTTATAAGAAGAGAACAGCCTAAAGAGGTTTTTTATATAAGATAAGAGGTAAGAAATATAAAATCTTACCTCTTATTTCTATTTCTTATTTGCTAAGAAGATAGGCAAAAATAAGTGGAGCTACAATAGTAGCATCCGATTCTACAATAAATTTAGGGGTGTCAATATCTAATTTACCCCAAGTGATTTTCTCATTAGGCACAGCTCCTGAGTATGAGCCATAGCTAGTAGTTGAGTCAGAAATCTGACAGAAATACGACCAGAAAGGTACGCCTTCCCATTCTAAGTCTTGATACATCATAGGTACTACACAAATAGGAAAATCTCCTGCAATACCACCTCCTATTTGGAAGAACCCTACGCCTTTACCTCCTGAATTTGCACGATACCATTCGGTGAGGTAAATCATATATTCAATACCTGTTTTCACAGTAGAGGCTTTTAAATTCCCTTTGATTACATTAGCTGCAAAAATATTACCAGTGGTTGAATCTTCCCAACCTGGACAAACGATAGGCAAATTCTTTTCGGCAGCTGCTAATATCCAAGAATTTTTAGGGTCAATTTCGTAATATTGCTCTAATACTCCTGATTTTACTACTTGGTATAAAAATTCGTGAGGAAAATAGCGTTCACCTTTACTTTCGGCTGTGTGCCATACATCTTCCAAGTGCTTTTGTAAACGACGAAAAGCTTCTTCCTCAGGAATACAAGTATCAGTTACACGGTTGTAATGACCATCAAGGAGTTCTCTTTCTTGCTCAGGAGTGAGGTCGCGATAGTGAGGTACACGTTTGTAATGAGAGTGTGCCACAAGGTTCATTACATCCTCTTCAAGGTTAGCTCCTGTACACGAGATGATATCTACCTTACCTGCGCGAATCATCTCAGCAAATGAAATTCCTAATTCTGCCGTACTCATTGCTCCAGCAAGTGCCACGAGCATTTTTCCGCCTTCAGTAATATGGGTTTCATACCCTTTAGCAGCATCTACTAAAGCTGCTGCATTGAAGTGTAAAAAGTTTTTCTCAATGAATTGAGAAATATGTCCTTTACTCATCTTTGATTAGTTTAAAAATCTAAATTATTCGGCAAAGATATAAATAATCTATCAATTTAGCAAATTAATATTTTGTATATCAAAAATATTTCGTACCTTTGCCGCGTTTTCAGTCCCTCTACAAAATTCTATTCAATAATATCTTAATTTAAAAAGAGGAAAAACACTATCTTATTCTACTGAAAAAAATCATTTACTTTATTAACAACTATTTTATAAAATGTCTAACATTACAGATTTAAAATCTAAAAAGCTACCTGAATTGCAGGAAATAGCAAAGGGGCTAAATGTGCCTAAGTATCGCTACTTAAACAAGCCTGAACTTATTAATCAAATTATTGATTTTCAAGAAAAACAAACCAATCAAACTTCTCAAGAACTTCCTAAAAAAAATGCTGCTACAACAGCCGAAAACACTAATTCACCATCTAAAAAAGAACGAAAGAAAAAAATAGATGCCCCTCAAAAAGTAGGAAGCTCTAAACAAGAAAATTTGTCTAAAAATACAATAAATAAAGAAACTGCAGAAGATAATAAAGTAGAAATAAAAACAGATGCTAAATCTAATTTTCAACGAAAAAATAATTCTCCTACCTCTTCTTCTACTAACAATAATCAATCTAAAACACTCCCCCTTTCAAATAATAACAACAATAACAATAATAATGGTAATATTGCAAACAATAATAGCAATAACTATTTGAATATCAATAATGAAAACTTCGATAAGGAGAAAAAGAATCGTTATAGAGCTCCTGATTTTGAGTTTGATAGTATTGTAGATTGCGAAGGAGTTTTAGATATTACTCCAGAAGGGTATGGTTTCTTGCGCTCGTCTGATTATAACTACTTAGCTTCCCCCGATGATATCTATGTATCAGCTTCTCAAATCCGTTTGTTTGGCTTACAAACAGGTGATACAGTTCACGGTGAAGTGCGTCCGCCTAAAGATGGTGAAAAATACTATCCTCTTCTCAAAGTAATCAAAATTAATGGTTTAGATCCTCAAGTGGTACGAGATCGCGTGCTCTTTGAACACCTTACACCACTTTTTCCTACTGAAAAATTTGAATTAGCAGGAAAAGGAGCAACGCCTTCTACACGCCTCATCGACCTTTTTGCGCCTATAGGAAAAGGACAGCGTGGGATGATTGTAGCACAACCTAAAACGGGGAAAACAATGTTACTAAAGGATATAGCTAATGCTATTAGCAAAAACCATCCTGAAGTATATTTGATGGTGCTTCTCATTGATGAACGCCCTGAGGAAGTAACCGATATGCAACGAAGTGTACGTGGTGAAATTATTTCGTCTACCTTTGATAAAGAAGCCTCTGAACACGTGAAAATAGCCAATATAGTTCTTGAAAAAGCCAAACGATTAGTAGAATGTGGTCACGATGTGGTAATTTTGTTAGATTCTATTACACGCTTGGCTCGTGCTTACAATACTGTGCAGCCTGCTTCAGGTAAAGGGCTTACAGGTGGGGTAGATGCCAATGCACTTCACAAACCCAAACGTTTCTTTGGGGCTGCTCGCAATATAGAAAACGGAGGATCTCTTTCTATCATAGCTACCGCACTTACCGAAACAGGTTCTAAAATGGATGAGGTGATTTTTGAAGAGTTTAAAGGAACCGGTAATATGGAATTGCAGTTAGACCGCCGTATTGCCAACCGCCGTGTGTTCCCTGCTATTGATCTAATGGCTTCATCTACTCGTCGCGACGATTTGCTTTTAGACGAAAATACGCTCAATCGCATCTGGGTATTACGTAAATATTTAGCCGATATGAATCCTATAGAAGCAATGGAATTTATGGAAAAACAAATCAAACAAACTCGAAATAACGAAGAGTTTTTAGCGACAATGAATAACTAATTATTAAAAAGTTATTTTTGTATTTCTTGTAAAACAATAAGTTATAAAATAAGTTAAAAAAACATCGCAATTTTTTGTCTCAAAAATTTGCAAGTAATAAAAATAGTTGTACCTTTGCACCCGCATAATTGAAATAACAATAGCAATTGTGCAATTGGAGAGATGGCAGAGCGGTTGAATGCGGCGGTCTTGAAAACCGTTGAGGGTAACACCTCCGGGGGTTCGAATCCCTCTCTCTCCGCAAACAACATTGAAAATCAATGTTTTATACTATAGCAGGGACTAAAATAGGGACTAACCTTATTTTTAGTCCTTGTCTTATTAAAAAACTATAGGTAGCTTAATTTTGATACTACCCACCCTATTAGGTAGCTTAATTTTAATACTACCCACCTCATTAGGTAGCTTAATTTTGATACTACCTACTCTATTAGATAGCTTAATTTTAATACTACCTACCTACGAAGTAGCTTAATTTTGATACTACTTATTAATTTATAAACTTCTGATTTACAAATAAATACTTTGATTTTTCAAAAGTAAGTAAATAACGCTCCCATATATATTATAATTATATATTAAAAGACTTGATACACACACTACACCCCATATCTTCTTTTTTTGCAAGCAAAATCTTCTAAAATTATAACTCACTATTAATCAGAAACATATTTTTAGCTTTATATTCTATCGCGGTTTTAGGGGCAAGATGTGTCTTTGTATATACACAGTTTTGAAAAAACCGGTATACAAAGACTCATCTTGCCTTTTAGCTTCTTTGAAAAATTTAGCCTATCGTCTGCATTTTCACAAAGAAGCTAAAAGGGGAGAAAAACTGCGGAACTTGTTTTTCTTTCTACAACGAAAATAACAATCATACATTTAAAATTCTTCAAAAATCTAATATTTCATATACCAATAGAGTCTAATAGAGTCCAATAAATACCAATACTATCTATTTACGTCTATTTATGTATAAAATAGTCTATTTTTCAAATTCTAACGTCCTTTTATGTTGTTTATAGTCTATTATAGTCTACACCCCCTCTTCACCTATTGTGCACCTTAAAAATCCTCCCTTACTTTGCCTCAAAATTAAACCTAAAAGCGTTGGAAAAGACATCACTTAACAAATCAAAATACCTTATTCTTAGAATTACTGAAAGTCAGAAAGAACGGTGGAAAAGGTTAAGCGCAGAAAGAAAAACTACCCTCACCGATTTGATAATATCAGCCGTGGAAGGTAATATGAACGTACAAGAACGACGTGAGGTTTTAAAGTTCATTGAAAAGCAAGACAACATCTTTGCTAAGATTGAAAACAATATCAATCAGTTCGCTTATATAGCCAACGCTAAGAAAGAGGTACACCGAGTAGAACTCATTGCTTTTACTCAGCGTTTAGACGAGATTGTAAAGCTCAAGGCTGAACAAAACCAAATCTTTAGGCAGATATATAAACTCATTGCGAATGATAGTAAAAATTCTTAGCTCAGCAAGCAGGGACTTTCACGGAGTAAAGTACAACGACAAGAAAGTACATAACGAGAAGGGCGAGCTAATGCTGATGAAAAACTTTCCTTCATTTATCAATGAGAGCAGCTCTCAAGAGGAGGTAAGAAATTACTTTAAAGCCATCTCAGAAAGTGAACGCACCCGAAAACCACAATTTCACGCTGTAATATCAACAAAGTACCAAGAACACAGTAAGGAGCAGCTCACTGAGATAGCCAATAATTTTATGCAAGAGATGGGCTATGGACAGCAACCTTATCTTGTAGTCTTTCACAAGGACACCGAAAACAACCACGTGCATATTGTTTCTACCCGTGTAGATAAAAGCACAGGCAAGAAGATAAACGACAGCTTTGAGCGACTTAAATCCCAACAAGCCTTAACAAAGGCAATGGAAAAGGTATTAGGCACAAATCACCAAGCTACTATAGAGAAGCTTTTGCAATATAGGTTTAGCAACCTTCAGCAGTTAGAGATGTTACTCACGCATAATGGTTTTAAAGTAGTGCAAAGTGAGAACAATCCTAATCAGATGGATATATTGCACAATGGCGTTATTCAGAAAAGGCGTAATGGACAAAAATGAGGCTGTGAAGTTGT
>NZ_KB291360.1:9228-12871 GCF_000318295.1 Capnocytophaga sp. oral taxon 326 str. F0382 | reverse complement strand
TTAAATAATTACTTACGACGAACTCACGTTATATATAGGGTTGCGATGGATAGTGAAAAAACTTTTTGGACAAAGCAAATTCTAATAGTAAGACTTTTTTGATAAGAAAAATTGTTTTTCTATGTATTTTTTATACCTTTGTCATTAAATAATAAATACGTTTAATTAAAAAAAGAAATATGAAAAAGTATTTAGCAGAAATGTTTGGCACTATGGTGCTCGTTTTAATGGGATGTGGTGTAGCTGTGAGCTTAGGTTGCACAAATGCTGATCCTTCAACAGTAATTGGTACAGCGTTAGCTTTTGGTTTATCGGTTGTAGCAATGGCTTATACCATAGGAGGCGTTTCAGGATGCCATATCAATCCAGCCATTACGTTGGGAGTATTCCTTTCAGGAAGAATGAATGGCAAGGATGCTGTGGGGTATATGGTCTCACAGGTTATTGGAGCGCTAATTGGTTCAACGCTGTTGTTTGTTTTGACCTCCAATGCAGGTTTAACAGGCACTGGTGCTAATGATTTGCAGGATGCAGATGTAACTGTTTTAGGCGGTCTGTTGGCAGAGATTATTTTCACTTGCGTGTTTGTGCTCATCGTTTTAGGAGCAACATCAAAAGAAAATGGTGAAACCAACAAATTTGCTGGCTTAGCTATTGGTTTAGGTTTAGTACTTATCCACTTGGCTTGTATTCGTTATACAGGAACTTCAGTGAATCCTGCGCGTAGTATTGCTCCAGCTCTCTATGCTGGTGGCTCTGCTTTAGAACATCTTTGGATTTTCATTGTAGGTCCATTTATTGGTGCTTGTTGCGCTGCAGGTATTTGGAAAGTGATTGAAACCAAAAAATAAGAATTGTTTAGGTTTTATAAAAAAACAAGGTGTCACAAACACCTTGTTTTTTTATGTCATCAATTTGATAATTATCAAATAATACGTACCTTTGCCCTTTCAAAACTTTTCATTTTTCACTAAAATATATGGCAAAAGAAACCCCACTAATGAAGCAGTACAATCAGATAAAAAGCAAATATCCTGATGCTTTACTGCTGTTTAGGGTAGGCGATTTCTACGAAACCTTCGGTGAAGATGCCGTAAAAGCCGCTCATACCCTCGACATTGTGCTCACCAACCGCACAACGGTACCGAGCGCAGTGAATTGGCGGGGTTTCCTTACCATTCTATCAATACCTATCTCCCCAAACTCGTAAAAGCAGGCTACCGCGTGGCAATATGCGACCAGCTGGAAGACCCTAAACTCGTGAAAGGCATCGTAAAGCGAGGTGTTACCGAACTCGTTACCCCAGGAGTCGCCCTCAACGACGATATATTGCAAAGCAAAAGCAACAACTTCTTAGCCTCGGTATGGTTGGGCAAACAAGGCTGCGGTGCAGCTTTTCTCGATGTTTCTACTGGTGAATTCTTGGTAGCACAAGGCGATAAAACTTATATCGACAAGCTCTTACAGAACTTCCGCCCCAGCGAACTGCTCGTTGCTAAACACCAAAAAAAGGAATTTGCCGAGCATTTTGGCGACGACTTCCACTGTTTCTACTTGGAAGATTGGGTTTTTAAAGATGATTATGCCCAGCAAGTACTTACCAAACACTTCCAAACCAACTCTCTCAAAGGCTTTGGCGTAGACGAACTCACCGAAGCGATTCTTACCGCAGGAGCTATCCTCTACTACTTATCCGAAACCCAACACCACCAACTCCAACACATTACTGCCATTCAGCGCATCGCCGAAGAGGCTTATGTATGGCTCGACAAGTTCACCATTCGCAATTTGGAACTCTATGCGGGCAATACCACTCCCTCAGTGAGTTTGCTCGATGTGATTGATAAAACACTATCGCCTATGGGCAGTCGTACCCTCAAACGCTGGTTGGCGTTACCGTTGAAGAAGTTAGATAAAATCCGTCAGCGTCACGAGGTGGTCGATTACTTTTTGAAACACATCGATGTATTAGAGCAGGTGAAAACAGCCCTCAGCCGTATGGGCGACATCGAACGACTGATTTCTAAAGTCGCTACTCTTAAAATCAATCCGCGGGAGGTAGTGCAATTGCGCGCTTCTTTGGAACATATCCCCCTGATAAAACAGTTGTGTTTGGCTTCTGCCAATGAATCGCTTACCCTTTTGGGCGATAAGCTCCACAGTTGCGAACAGCTCAGCGCGCGCATCGCCGAAACACTCAATGAAGATGCCCCTGTGAACATCGCCAAAGGCAATGCTATCGCCAAAGGTTTTTCGGCTGAATTGGACGAACTACGCGGACTCTCGCATTCGGGCAAAAGTTATTTAGACGATTTGCTCTTGCGCGAAAGCCAACGCACAGGTATTCCTTCTTTGAAAATAGATAGCAACAACGTGTTTGGCTACTATATCGAAGTGCGTAACACTCATAAAGATAAAGTCCCGCCTGATTGGATACGCAAGCAAACCCTTGTAAATGCCGAGCGTTATATCACCGGAGAACTCAAAGAATACGAAGCTAAAATATTAGGTGCTGAAGAAAAAATCGCTCAGTTAGAGCAATCGCTATACGCCGAACTGATTGCTTTTATCAGTGAGTACATCGGTCAGGTACAAACGAACGCCACCCTTATCGGTCAGCTGGATTGCCTCTGTGGTTTTGCTACTTTGGCGATGGAAAACACCTATCACCGCCCCGAGATGAACGAGGGGTACGCCATTGACATTAAGGACGGTCGCCACCCTGTGATTGAAAAGCAATTGCCCGTTGGTATGCCCTACATCGCCAACGATGTGTATTTAGACCGCGAACGCCAGCAAATCATAATGATTACGGGACCTAATATGTCGGGTAAATCGGCTATTTTGCGACAAACCGCCCTGATAGTCCTCTTGGCACAGATAGGCAGTTTTGTACCTGCTGCCAGCGCTCAATTAGGTATCGTCGATAAGATATTCACCCGCGTAGGAGCAAGCGATAACATTTCTATGGGTGAATCTACTTTTATGGTCGAGATGAATGAGGCAGCCCTCATTTTGAACAACATCTCCGATAGAAGTTTGGTGCTCTTGGACGAAATCGGGCGTGGTACCAGCACCTACGATGGTATTTCCATAGCGTGGGCAATCGCCGAATATTTGCACGAACACCCCAGCAAAGCCAAAACCCTTTTTGCGACCCACTATCACGAACTTAACGAGATGAGTGAGCAGTTCGAACGCATCAAGAATTACAATGTATCAGTAAAAGAAACCAAAGACAGCGTGCTTTTCTTGCGCAAACTCACCGAGGGTGGTTCAGCGCACAGTTTTGGAATACACGTAGCGAAGATGGCGGGAATGCCCCAATATGTGATTCAGAAGGCGAATAAAATGCTCAAAAAGCTCGAAGAGAGTCATAATGTAGTACCCACTGCCGAAGTGGTTAAAAACGCCCAAAAAGAAATGCAATTGAGCTTCTTTGATATGAACGATCCACTTTTAGAAGCCCTAAAAGAAGATTTACTCAGTCTCGACATCAACACCCTCACCCCCGTAGAGGCACTGATGAAACTCAACGAAATGAGAAAAAAAATTAGCTAATTAGCAAATGACGAGTTACGAATTACGAATTACGAGTAGCGTCGCTACAGAGGCTGTCCGAAAAGTCTAAAAATTGCTTTTG
>NZ_KB291360.1:0-9208 GCF_000318295.1 Capnocytophaga sp. oral taxon 326 str. F0382 | reverse complement strand
CAAACGCCCACATAAATAAAACTTTTTGGACACCCTCTTGGAAACCTACTCCCTAAAATCTAATTACTATGCGATTTTTTAGATATTCATTGCTTTTATATAATGCACTCTCTGCTATAGGAATTTTCTTATTAGTGATAGCAGGATTTTTCTATGCAATTCTTATTTTAAGTATTCCTTTATATGCTACCTATAGAGCCTTTACTGATAAAGACCCTGTGATCAGGAAGAGATATACCTTTTCTGCTATTGCTAGTGCTATTACTTTCTTTTTAATAGGAATTCTCGCTCTTATGATTTCCAAAGGTATTCAAAAAGATAGAGAAGAACAGAGATTGCAACAACTACAAGAAACAGTTAAGTAATTTGCTAATTAGCAAATTTGAAAATTAGCAAATGAGTAGTGTCGCCACACTTTGGCAAAGTCCCTACCCCCTGAAACCTAAAAACAATAATAAAAATGAAAAAAACAATTTACACACTTTGCGCAGGCGTATTTGCCTTGCTTACAGTTATCGGCTGTTCTAAATCTGATGATAACGACAGCAAAAAGAACAAGGATAAAAATGATGTCGAAGTTACAAACTTCAACATTCCTAAGGAAGCTAAAGCCATTTTGCCCGACAAAACTCTTACCGAAATGGTTGCCAACGGAATGACCATTCACGAAGGAACTAATCCGCCTAATATCGAGGGTATCTATTTGCTCGACAACCTCAAATTCCTTTACACCAGTGACCCCGACGATCATTACTTTACCAAAGGAGATCCAGCTGCCGATTATAAATATAAGTTTTATGATCAACAAGGAGTAAAGGTAAAATCGAATTACAAAGTACTGAAATTTGGCGTGTTCGACACAGCTACAGGCTCTGGTGCTATCATTTCAGGTAGCGGTAACAAGTTCACCGTTTTCCTAAGCCACGCTGCTAATACAGAAGGTGTAAAGAATAACGATATAACTCTAATTTCAGGGGAACTCACATCTCAAGGTATTAAGAATTTGGTTTATGTGCTAACAGTTACTCAAAAAGATGACAGTAACAATAAAATAATGAAAGTAGGTACCTATCGCATTTTCACTCACTACGAAAGTATCGCTCAAAAAGTAACAGTGTATTAAACCTCAAAGGGGATATTGGATAGGCGTAAATTCGCAGCAAGAAAACAGAAATACCCTTACGGCGACTGATAAACAGCTAATAAAAAAACTTCTCATCAAGAGAAGTTTTTTTATTTTTTAAGGAGCCTTATACTCCATTGCCCTAAGGGCTGCCAATTCTTTTTCGGTAATTCTTTTATAGGTAGTGGTAGAAGGTTTTTTGTTTCCATCTACATCTATATAGGCACCCTCTATCACAAGTTTACCCTCAGTAATGGTAAAATTGGTAGTGCCATTTTTGGTTGTAAAGGTATTCCCTGAAAGCGTATAAGCCAAGAGCTCTTGCTTTTCATAGGTGCAATTGCCATTTCTCTTCTTAAACGAAAGAAGTTCTATTGTCTTTTCAGTAAAAACAACCGTTTCTTTTATTGTACATTCTGAGACTGCCATTGGTTTCCCATCTATGGTAGACGATTCCATTTGCCACACTCCTATGATTTCAGGAGATTTTTGAGGAGGTGTGGGTGTGTCATTATCCTTTATAATTTCAGGAGATTTTTCAGGGGGTGTGGGTGTGTCATTATCCTTGCTTCCACAAGAAGTTACAAGGGTTGCCAGTGCTATAAAAGCACCGAATAAAAATTTTTTCATATTTGTTGTGAATTTTTAGTTTGAGGGTACAAAAGTAAGAATTATTTGTCAATTAGGCAATTTATCAGTTAGTTTTTTACGATATTGGATGTTTTCTTATCAAAAAAAAGTAACTTTTGAGTGGAAATAATCCTATATCAATTATATTTCGGCACTTTGGCAGTAGCACCAGTGTTTGTTAAATTGTTGTTAAAAGATTTGGAGGTATTCTATTAAAAATAGTACATTTGCCTCCGATTTTTTTAAAGAAACAAAAATGAAAAGAACAATCTATGCACTTTGCACAGTGGTATGTGCACTATTTGTAATGACTTCCTGCTCAAAATCCGATGATGAAAAAGGAGGAGGAATAAAAAACAATAATTTTTCTAATGAGGTAACAGCAGTTGCCTCTAAAGACCTTATCCAAAAAATGGCTGCTGGTGGAGCTACTATCTATGGTGGCACAACCCCTCCTGAGGTTAAACTTCCTTCTGGGTTCCTTTTTCATACAGGAGAAATAGTGCTCAGCCATACTACTCTCGGAAGTGAAGAGCCATTGATAGGTAAAGTTCACGATGGCTTCTTTTATAAATTTTACAATCAGAGTGGCTCTAAGCTAAAAGTAGATTATTTCAACCAATCAGGGGGAACTTATGCTGCCAGAGGTGTAGATGCTGTTATTTCTGGAGAAGGGAATAATTTTACTATTTTCTTTCTCAATAAAGAAAGAGATTTAGTTGCCCTTTCAGGTGAATTTACTGGAGATGCAATAAAGGATTTTCAACAATCAGTTATTAATAAAGTAGAAGAGCCTATAGGAACAGTACGCGTTTTCAAAAGCAAAAGTGGCTATGCCGAAAGTACACGTGAATTCTAATGAGCAAATTTGTCAATTAGCAAATTTGTCAATTTACAAATAAATAAAAACTTCTCTTTATCTAAAAATAAAGGGAAGTTTTTTTATATCTATCCTCTAACCCCTGACACCTGTCCCCTGACCCCTAACACCTGCCCCCCTACAAAACCCCTTTTCTCCTCGCGATGTTAATCGCTTCTATAAGGCTTTCGGCATTGAATTTTTCCCGTATATTCTGTCGGTGTCTATTCACTGTGTAAGTGCTGATGAAGAGTTTTTTAGCTATTTCTTTGCTCGAAAAGCCTTGCGAGGCAAGTGTGAGTATTTCCTTCTCCCGTGGCGTGAGCACAAAATCTTCCTCTTCTATTTTTATGGGGATAATCTCCCCTGTGATACAGTGTTTCATTTGCACCCTTACCGGCAAGTTCTCCGATTGGTCAGGGGCAATTTCTATAATGCCTAAGGCGAGGTAATTGTCGTCAGTAACTTCTAATAGTTGCACCTCGTTAGTCACGCGCCCATAAGTGCCATCGGTTGCCATTCCGCGATAGTCGTAAATGTATTTGTAGTGCACTTGTTCTTCTTTGGGTAAGGACGATAGAAACTCATAAATCTTCTCATCTATGAGCTCTTTCATCTCCAAATCATCGGGGTGAATGCGTTGTTTTAGCGGATAATCTTGTATTTCGTTGCTGTCGTTTTGAGGAATATCGTCGTAACCAAAGAGTTTAAACTTATCGGAAATAAAATAGAAATGCTCGTTTTTATCTACTATAAAAACAGCATTATTCCCTATTTTTGCAAGCATTTTGGCATAAGGGATATACTTCTGTGCCAAGATTTCCATAGAGGCTGAGGTGCTCATCGTCAATTAAAAATGGTTATTTTTGCGTATTGCCACACTTGCGCAACCGCCGTAATTTTGCCCCAAAATTAATAATTATTTCTCAAAGATGAAAAATTACAACAGTATTATTATAGGCAGTGGCTTGGGCGGACTCATCGCTGGAGCTACTTTGGCACTCTGGGGCAAGAAGGTAATTGTGCTCGAACAACACTATATCGCTGGCGGTTGTGCCACCGCTTTTAAGCGTAAAGATTACCTAATGGAAGTAGGTTTGCACGAAATCGACGGACTCCACGAAACCGACCCTAAACGTCCTATCTTAGAACTTTTAGGTGTGTTTGAGGAAGTAGAATTTCTAAAAGTACCCGAATTCTACCATTTGAAGAAGCAAAACTTCCAGTGTACTCTACATCACGGGGCAGAAGCCAAAGAAAAACTCATCGCCGATTTTCCCGATAGCAAAGCCGAAATCGAACGCTTTTTTAAACTCATCAATAGGCTTTACGCCGAAATGCGCCGACTCCCCCGTAGCAAATGGCTCAATATATTGCTCTACCCGCTGATGCCTTTCTTGATTCCTACCATCATCAAAACTTCTACAATGAATGTGGGTAAATGGCTGGATGCAAATATCAAAAATGAAGCGCTCAAAAACGTGCTCACGGCTAATTTGGGTTATTATACTGATGACCCTTATAACCTCTCGCTGATGTACTTCCTGATGGCACAAGGTAGCTATCTAAACGGAGGGGGCAACTTCGTGAAAGGGGGTTCGCAATCGCTGTCTAACTACTTGGTGCGATTTATTGAAAAGCGTGGCGGACAAGTGCTTACAGGTAAATTTGTAGAAGAGATTTTGGTGGAAAACAACCAAGCGGTGGGGGTGAGCTATCGTGATACGTTCAACAGTTCGGCAGCTAAACAATCGCTCTATGCCGATACTGTGGTCGCCAATGCTGCCCAACCTATAGTCGCCCAAATGCTCCCCGAGCCTTATCGCTCTAAATTAGTGCAAAAGGTAGCACCTTTAGAACTCGCCAGTTCCTTGCTCACCATTTACTTGGGTTTCAATACCGATTTGAAAAAACTCGGCGTAAACCACTATTCTACCATCATTCAAGGTCAAAACGACTATAAACTGAAAGATGTAAAAGCCGATTCGCAAGGCGATTGGGCTCAAAAATCATTTACTTTTGTGAATTACGGAATGGTAGATGCCCAGTTAGCTCCTGAGGGAAAGACGGTAGGAGTAATTTGTGCCATTGATTACCTCAAAGAATGGGAAGGACTCAGTGAAGCGGAATATCAGCAGAAGAAGGAAAAGGTCGCGCAGTTGTTTTTAGCGCGTTTAGAAGCCGAATTTCCTACTATTCTTGAGTACTTGGAGTATTATGAGGTAGCGACTGCCAAAACGATAAAAAGATACACTTTAAACCCGCAGGGCACCCCCTATGGTTATGTGCAATCGGTGAAACAAACCTACCCTAAACGCGATATGCTCACCACTTCACCACTGAAAAACTTATACTTTGCCTCAGCTTGGGCGCCTTCAGGTGGGGGGTATTCAGGGGCGATTTACAGCGGTTTTATGACGGCAAACAAGATGAAAACCCAAGTGAAATGGCGTAACTACGCACCCTCAACGCTCACCGATGAACGCTGTGTAAAACTCTTGGCCAAAGACCTCATTGCCGATAATACTATCTTGCTCACTTTTGAAAAACCTAAAGGTTTAGAGTATAAAGCAGGGCAGTATGCCGTTTTGCACCTCGATAACCCTCGTTATACCGCATTGGATATGCCTTTGCGTCCGCTTTCAATGGTCTCTCATCCTAAAGATGACACTTTGCAGTTCGCAATGCGCCTCAGCGATAGCAGTTTTAAGAAAAGTGTTGTCGCAATGGCGATAGGTGATACAGCCACGATATTCGCTCCTATGGGTAATTTCACTCTTAAAGGAAAAAATAAGCGCATTGTGTTCCTCGCCTCAGGGATTGGCATTACCCCAGTACTCCCGATGCTCAAAACCTTAGTACAACAGCAATTTGCAGGTGAAGTAGTAGTATTTTACTCCAATAAAACCGAAGCCTCAGCTGCTTTTCACAGCGATTTACAACATAGCACTTTGGCTAACTATACCTATCTGCCTGTGTTCACCGCCACCCAAAAGCGCCTCAATACCGATTTTTTAAAGGAGCATCTCCACACCCTCACCGATTGTGAGTATTACATCGTGGGAACCCATAGCTTTACCAAAGCAATGCAGGAACTCCTTCTCAACGAAAAAGTCCCTGCAGCGTTTATTTTTAAAGATGATTTTGGTTCAGCTTCCTGACCCCTGACCCCTGATACCTAACCTCTATCTCCTATCCCCTCTCTTCGCAATTTTATCAACAATGAGTGCTACAGCACCGTCGCCAGTAACGTTGCAGGCAGTGCCAAAGCTGTCCATAGCGATGTAGAGAGCGACCATCAGTCCTTGCAAACTTTCGTCAAAACCGAGGATAGTGTTCAGCACTCCTAAGGTCGCCATAATTGCCCCTCCAGGAACACCAGGAGCAGCAATCATCACCACGCCTAACATCAGTATAAAGCCGGCAAAGAGAGAAAAATCGTAAGGTACCCCTTGGAGCATCATCAAGGCAAGGGCGCAAGCAGTGATTTTCATTGTACTCCCCGATAGGTGAATGGTGGCGCAAAGCGGAATGACAAAGCCTGCGATGCGTTGTGAAATCCCTAATTTTAGCGATTGTCGCAAGGTTACAGGTATGGTAGCTGCCGAGGATTGAGTACCCAAAGCAGTGGCGTACGCAGGTAGCATTGTACCCAAGGCTTTGAAAGGATTCTTGCCCGAAATACCCCCTGCAATAAGATACTGAATGATGAGCAAGCAAATGTGCATTGCAAAGAGGATAACGATTAGTTTGAAGAACACCTCCATTATAGCCACCACTTGTCCGCTATAAGTAATTTCAGCAAAAATACACAAGATGTAGAAAGGTAGTATAGGGATAATAGCTTTTACAATCAACCATTTGATAATATCGCCAAACTCGCGTATCACATCGGTGAGTTTAGATTCTTCGTTGAATGATAAACCTATCCCTATGATAAACGAGAAAACTAAAGCACTCATCACATCGGCAAGTGGGGGCATTTCAATCGTAAAATAAGGAGCAGATTTCACACTGTTTTCAGCAAGAGAAGCGAGTTGTTCGCCTTGTAAGAGTGAAGGGAAGATAGCCTCGCCCACTAAATAAGTAGAAAAACCTGAAAATAGCGTAAAAACATAGGCAATCCCTACCGTGATGAGCAATAGTTTACCCGCATTCTTGCCTAAATCGGCGATAGAAGGCATAATGAGTCCCATCATAATCAAGGGGATAGCAAACTTGAGAAAATTGCTAAATAATGATTGAAAAGTGAGAAGTATGCGGTATAACCATTCTGGTGCATAGTTACCGAGGAGTATCCCTAAAAGAATACCACAAATCACCCTCACGAGAAGATTGTTGAAGATTTTCATAACACAAAATGTTTTTATAATTATTTGAAAGCGACAAAAGTATAAAATAATTAGCGAATTAGCAAATTTTACCTCTCAGCTTAAAAACTCACTTGGGGTTTTACCTTTAAATTTTTTAAAAACCTGATTGAAAGAAGATTTAGAGTTAAACCCCGCCTCAAAGGCAAGTCCTAAGAGGTTAAAACTCTTGTCGGTATCTTTTTTAGCCAAATCGATAAACTCTTCCACGCGGTAGCTGTTCACAAAATCGTAAAAATTCTTTTCTTCGTATTGGTTGATAATTTGCGATAGGTGATTAGGCAGTACGCCTAACCTTTCCGCTAATTGTGCTAAAGAGAGTTTAGGCTCAAGGTAAGGTTTTTCAGTTTGCATTAGTTGTAAAAGCTGTTGGTGTAGTTCGGGCGCTTCTTCAGCTTTCAAGCCCGATTTGCGATACTCAGGCGCTTTGGTTTCCTCTTCAAAATTATTAAAAATCTCTACTTCCTCCACCTCGTCAGCCTCATCCACCTTGTCAGCTGTATTAACTGCACCACTCGCACTAAAAATCCCCTGATAGCGTATGCCCCAAAAGCCAATTGCAAAAATAAATAATATAAACAGCGCAAAGGCTATGATTTCTATATTAAATCCTGTGTCTATTTCTAAAGAATATTCCACCACATACACCGTTACCAATACAGCTACAATAGCCACAAAACCTAACAATAGCAACTGCAACCACTGCAAGCTAATCCCCTCATTATAGCCAAAATTCTCACCTATCACTCGCTCATAGTGGTTAATTTTCCGATAAGCTAACACAAAATACACCCCACTCACCACCACAAAAGCAATGAACGAAAGGGTAAAAAACCACTGATAATCACTGTGATAATCAGCACTATCAGTTATTGCCTTTTCTTCTGCCGAATAGCCAAATAAAAAGGGGAACATCGCTATATAGCCTACTACAAAGGGCAGGAAGTGCAAAGTGTCGCGCCAATGGAAGCGTTGGTCTTCACGCGCACACACCGATACGTACAAATACAGAAAAGGCGCAAAAAGCATCGGGAAAGGATGGGTAACTCCTACCAAATGCGGGTATTTCTCCCAATAACCCAGATAGTGCAGATAGTAGTTCAACAGGTAAACACCAATGCACATAAGCCATACCCCCAATACCTTGTCAGACAACGATGGAGATTTTTTAGAAAACAACAGTATCGCCAAGAAAAAGCACAAAAAGATGCCAATAACAAAAAGACTACTCATAATCCACTAAACAAATTTACAATCACCGAAAATGTGCGCCCTCTAAAGTAGCTATCTCCCTTAAAAGGAATGGAGTATCCCCAGTAAAATTCGATAGTATTCAAGAGTGTAATCCCTACACGAGGTGTTATTGCTTCAGTATTTACCGAAACACCCGCCCCTACAGGCAAGATAAAGAAGGCATCGGCACCTGCAGCAGCCAAACCACTGGCATCTACATCTATACTATTGAGTGAAGCACCTACAAAAACAAAACTCTTGCTGCTGTTAGTATGTGTGTAAGCAGTGCGTATGCCCCATCTGTCAAGAGGTTCCATTAGTTGCGCTTCTGCCCACAAAGGCAATAAAAACAATAAGAAGACAAATAATTTCATAAACTACATAATTTATGGCAAAGGTAAGAATATTTTTCTATCTCCTTGCTTTTTTGCTCATTATGTAATACCTTTGCATTGTCTAACTACTAACAACTAACAACTAAATAATAAAACAATGAAAAGAACAATTTTAACACTATTGATTGCACTTGCTATTGTAGCTTGTAGCAAAGAGGACATTAAGAAAATGGAAGGCAAAGTAGATGTAACTCTCTACTTAAAAGACACCAATGGTGCCCCTCTAAAAAATTGGGTAGTCTACGCCTACGACCAGTGGGCTTGGGAACACAAAGGTGGCTCAAAACCCACTTTCCACGCCAAATCAATGGCAACCGACGATGAAGGAAAAGCAATTTTCACCCTCAGTGTAGATAAATTTGAAGAGCGTGAAGTGTATCATTTTGTAGTCTATTACAACCAAAACAAGCAGAATCTTTCAGGTGATGATGTGACTGAAAACACTTTGAAAACCAGCAAAGCCGTTACCCTCAAATCAAAGGACAACGCCCCTATTACATTACAGTTGTAGGTGTCAGGTGTCAGGGGATAGTGTCCGCCTTGTCCGCCTCCTCATTCACTCAATAAAATTAAAATATGACTATAACAAACATCAATC
>NZ_KB291359.1:22690-45611 GCF_000318295.1 Capnocytophaga sp. oral taxon 326 str. F0382 | reverse complement strand
ATACTTTTATAAAAACAGATTTTTTAAAACATCCTTTCTCCTACAACATTGAAATGGACTTTGAAAATGAAAAAGAAAGGCATCTTAGCGATTTCAAACAAGAAAGTCTATATATAAAAGATAGTATTCTAAACAAGAATGAAAATCTAAAAAGAATAGTTTTTAATGTAGAAATTACCAAACAAATAGGTAGCAGAAGCAGTGCTGTTACTTTTAATAGTTTTACATATCTATATGATAAACAAAAAGATAGTTTGATTTTCTCACCCGAATAAATAAAGAATGAAAAAATCTAATAAGTATTTAAGTATTCTGTTCTTATCTTGTACAATCATAGCTCCTTTTTTACTTTGGATAAATTATTTTGCTTATCCCAATAGAATAGAAGCTACTGCTATAGGAGAACTCATAAGTTGGATTATTTATAGTGTTTTTCTGCTTTTTCCTTTTTTCTTTATCTATCAAATGGTTTTAAAGACAACTAAAAAATTAGAAAAAGAACATTTTGAACTCACTATTTACACACTTGTTGTATGGATTGCCGCAGTTTCTTTTTATGCTTGGCTATTTTATATTATAAACTCACATATTACAAAATAGAACTAAATTTTGCCAATAAATTTATGCGTTTATGTACTATAATTTGAGTAATATTACAAAATAACATCAGTGAGGAATGATAAAGAAAATATTTTTAATACTTATCCTTTGTGGAATAGCTTTTTTCATATATGTAATATCAACCTTTGATGAAGGTTATTTAAAAAATAGGATAAAAGCCATAGAAGCTGAAAAAGCTAATAATTGTCTTACTCGTTTAGGAATTGTAGTAACCACAGAAAAACAACCTATTGACAGTGTTACTTTCTTTGATTATAACAATGAAATCATCACTCGTACAGATAGCGTTTGATTTTTCAAAATAACAAGAGAAAAAGAGGTGTTTATTCACGCTATTATCTTAAAGAAGAAAGATTATATTACAGATACCATTTATTACTATAATAAAGAAATAAATGAATGGGATTCTGTATATAGAGGATATAATGACACTATTGTTTTAAAAAGAGAGAAGAAATGAAAAAATTATGGAATTTCATTGAAAAATAATGTTATACTTTTTAAAATTATTGCTAACATACATTTGCGCTCTATTTTCTCCTACCCCTTGATTCCTAATACCTAACACTTACTTC
The DNA here is from genome assembly GCF_000318295.1 of Capnocytophaga sp. oral taxon 326 str. F0382. Classification (NCBI taxonomy): domain Bacteria; kingdom Pseudomonadati; phylum Bacteroidota; class Flavobacteriia; order Flavobacteriales; family Flavobacteriaceae; genus Capnocytophaga; species Capnocytophaga sp. oral taxon 326. Next base: position 44,415 of record NZ_KB291359.1, on the reverse strand, counting down.
TTTTAAAAAATCATAAATAAACCTTAAAAAAGTCTTCGTTTTTGTTGCGTTTTAATTTTGGTTTATTTACTTTTGCCGTCAAAATAAGGCATCAGGTGTCAGGTGTCAGACATCAGGTAATAGGTGACAAGTGGAGTATTACCATTCTTACCTCTTATCTCTTTTTAACTAATTAAAAAATAAATAATTTAAAATAATGGAAAACCAAAATCAACAAAACAAAAGTTACGTATTGCCTATTGCAATGATGTTCGCTTTATTCTTTATGATATCATTCGTAACAGGCTTGCAAAACCCTTTTGGGGTTATTGTGAAAAACCAATTTATGGCGAGCAACCTCGAATCTCAATTGGGGAACTTAGCCAACTTCATCGCTTATGCCTTTATGGGTATACCAGCAGGAAAAATGTTACAACGCATTGGTTATAAAAAAACAGCTTTAACTGCTATTGTGGTAGGTTTTACTGGAGTGTGCGTTACTTTCCTTTCAGGTATTGCAGGTAGTTTTGCCGTATACCTCACAGGGGCTTTTATTTCGGGGTTCTCTATGTGTATGCTCAATGTGGTAGTAAACCCAATGCTCAACACTCTTGGTGGTGGCGGTAAACGCGGAAACCAACTCTTGCAGTTTGGAGGGGCTATCAACTCTATTGGGGCAACCATTGTACCTGTATTGGTAGGTTACCTCATTGGTACTATTAGCGCTGGCACTTCAATTGCCGATGCTAACCCTGCACTCTTCTTAGCAATGGGTATTTTTGCTTTAGCATTTATCGTACTTTTCTCTATGCAAATACCCGAACCTCACGCAGCTCAAGCCAATGTAGCTACTGTAAAAGACGCTCACAGCCCTATGTCGTTCCGCCACTTTATATTAGGAGCGATTGCTATTTTCCTCTATGTAGGTATTGAAGTAGGGATTCCTAATATTGCCAATTTATTTATGACCGGTAGTAATGAAGCCAATGGTTTAGGTATTGATACTACTACAGCAGGTTCGGTGGTAGGTACTTACTGGTTTTTGATGTTTATAGGTCGTTTGACAGGAGGTTCATTAGGAGCTAAATTCTCAAGTAAAGGGATGCTTACTTTTGTATCTTCTTTAGGTATCCTTTTTGTAATCTTAGCTATAGTAATCCCTGATACACAAGTAGTAAATATGCCTGTGTTCAAATCGGATATATCTTTTGGTTTAGCCGAAGTGCCAATGAGCATAATGTTCCTTGTACTTTGTGGTTTGTGTACTTCAGTAATGTGGGGAGGTATCTTCAACCTCGCTACCGAAGGATTAGGTAAATACACTGCTGCTGCTTCAGGTATCTTTATGGCGATGGTATGTGGTGGTGGTATCTTGCCAGCTATCCAAGGAGCTGTAGCCGATGTAGTAGGTTATATGCAAAGTTACTGGGTAATAGTAATTGCTCTTGCTTACTTATTGTTCTACGCACTTGTAGGTAGCAAAAACGTAAATACCGATATCAAAGTAGACTAACGAAAATGATTGTACTATAATTAAAAAAAACGCCCAAAAGCACCTTAATGGTCTTTGGGCAGTTTTGTTTTTTTAACAACCTCCTACCAATGAACGATTTCGCTACATATTACGCCTCTTTGCACCAGCGCATACAACAAGGAGATAACACTGCCTTTCAAAAGCTTTTTGATAGTTTGTGGAAACCTCTGTACGTATGGGCACAATCGGTGGTGATGGACGAAGATATAGCTAAAGATATCGTTCAAGAGGTATGGATTGACTATTGGAAACGCTGCAAAAAAATACAAAACCTTGCTATTGAAGCCTATTTGCGACAAGCTGTCCGCTATAAGGTGTACAACTATTTACGCGACCGCAAGTTCAACACAGTGCAAATAGAGGTTATACAAGAACTCCTCACCGATGAACTCACTGTTGACGAACCTATAGCCCTACAAGAAAATCTCACCGCTACCGAGGGTAAACTTCACCGTGTACTCAAATCCTTGCCCAAGCGATGTCGTGAAATCTTCAGTTTGAGTCGAGAGGAAGGAATGAGCAACAGTGATATCGCTACGCATTATGGCATCTCCAAACGCACAGTAGAAAACCAAATTACTTTTGCCCTCAAAAAACTGAGAGAGGTGCTGGGCGCGTTTTTTTAGTGAGATAATTTACCAATAAGTATAAAAAACACTGACTTTTTGAGGTCAGTGTTTTTTCTTTATAAAGTAATGAAGGATAAAAGATTATGTTTTCTTCCAAGTGAGTAATGCAAAGAACATTGAAAGCACTGCTGCTGACACCCAAAATATAGATATAGCACTAAAATCGTAAGTAGTTACACCATTTAGTACAGTTTTATTTCCTTCTATTAGGTAACCACTAGCAATATCTTGAATACCTGCTGCTAAATAGCTCATTATTCCCACTACGCCTAAAGCAGCTCCTGATGCTTGTTTAGAAGCAATATCGGTAGCCATCAGTCCTCCTAAGAAACAAATGAGAGCTCCTATCGCCAAACCGAAAATTACCATACTGAGTACATCGATGAACCAGCTTTGAGGAGCAAAGAGCATTAGTGAGAGGGCGGTAATATTCATCAGTCCAAAGATAAGTGCGGGTTTGTTGCGATGACCTCCAAACCACTTGTCGGACACAAAACCTGAAGAAGCTGTGCCTAAAATACCACATATTGCATTGATAGAAACCAAGAGGTTTGCCTCTGTAAGACTATAGTGCTTGGCAGCTTGAAAATAGTAGGGTCCCCAGCTGGTAACCGCATAGCGCGAGATATACATAAAAGCACTAGAAAAGGCTAATAGCCATACATAAGGATTTTTTATTACCCCTAATTGTTCGCCCCATACACTTTTCTTTTCTTGAGCGACTTGTTCATTTACAGGAGGTAGCCCGATGCTCTCGGGGCTATCGTGAAAGAAAAAGTACAAAATTGCTACTCCTATAAAGCCTACTATAGCAGCTGTGAGAAACCCCCAACGCCACCCACAATATGAGGCTACTACGGCAGTGAGGATATAGGTAAGCGCTTCTCCTATATTGTGACTCGTACTCCAAAAGCCGTAAAAACTGCCTCGTTCACTACTCTTATACCAACGCGAAAGTCCCACAACACAGCACGCTGCCCCAATAGATTGTACCCATCCATTTATTCCCCAACAGATGATGAAAAACAAATAGGCATTGGTAAACCCCATCACAAGGTTAGCTAAAGCTGAAATGAGTAGTCCTGCACTCATAAAACGCTTGATATTGCTATGGTCAGCTAAAAAACCGTTTAGTAGTTTGCCAAAAGCATAGGAAAAGAACAAAGCTGAACCTATAATTCCTAATTGCGATTCACTGAGAAAACCACTATCAGCGATTGGTTTTTTGACTACATTGAGACTTAATCTACACACATAGTAAAAACCATAGCCAAAGGTTGCTGAGAAAAAGATGTACCAACGCAGTTTTTGGTAGCGTTTAGATTGCTCCTCAGCTGTGCCTTGCAGTGGCTGAGGAGCACTTTTTTTGAAGTAATTTATCATTGTTTGTAATGTAATTTCTTAGATTTGAGAAAAGCGACGAGTTCTTTAATTCTATCAGTTTGAATAATATTTACTTTTTTTTCAATAAACCACTGATAAACGTTAGGATCTTCTAAGAATTTATCGTCGCTATGGCCTCCACTGAGTTCGTCCCAAAGTGAATTGACCCATACGCGATACCCTTTTTTGCGCAACGGGCTGAAGTCAATCAAATGTTCTTCAGTTTCTCCTAAAGTAAACTCAAAGCCGTAAACGGGGTAATGGTCTTCAAAGCCTTTAATCATATCCCAACCCTGTCCTTTTTCTAATCGAATGATAGGCATATAGCAAATTTTGTCCTTGATATTGCCATATTTTTCATTGAACTGTTCGTAGGTTGCTTCACCTTTGTAGAGCACTTGGTCTTCCATTGCGTATTTTTTGACTAACGGATAAACGAGATCAAAGTACTTGAAACCCTTGTCCAAGTTTAAGAATACTTTTCCTTTGGCGGTTTGTAAAGCTTCTTCAAGAGTAGGTATGCGCATCTTGGTAGGACATCCGTGACCGTTTTTTAAATATAGTTTTTTAATTTCGGCAAGGGTGTAGTCAATAGGGCTTCCTTTTCCGTTTGTAGTGCGGTCTAAGGTGCGGTCGTGTAGTAAGATAAGTACGCTGTCTTTGGTCATAGCTAAATCTATTTCTACCATATTTGCCCCAGCCTCGTAGGCTTTTTTAATAGCCCAAATAGAATTTTCGGGAGCTTCACGCCAATCGCCACGATGAGCAACGACCATCACTTTGTCTTGAGGAAAATTCTTGAGAGACAAATTTTTTTTGTTTTGTGCATTTGCCGAAAAAACAATGCATAATAGCATACTGAGTAAAGATAATGTAAATCTGTTTTTCATTTTAAAAAATTTTAATTATATCCTTGGTTTTGCCAACCAGTTTTGTTGTTTACGTTTTCAATTTCTACTGAAGGGATGGGGTACAGTTGTCGATAGGTAGGTACGCTGGGGTAAACAGTGCTAAACTGTTCTGTGCGTATGAGGTCGAACCAGCGGTCGCATTCTAAAGCGAGTTCTAATCGACGTTGCAAGTACACTTCTGTACGGAAAGCTTCTTTAGTAGGGAAATCGGATAAGGTTTTAGTAGCGATATTAGCATTGCTGCGTACGGCGTTTAGGGCATCTAAAGCAGCTTGAGTAGGAACTGAAGAGAGTTCGTTAGCAACTTCAGCATAGAGTAACATTACTTCGGCACAGCGAATAATAGGAAAGTCGCTGCTGGTTTCGTTACCAATACGGTCAGCATTAAATTTACCAGGGCGATTGCCATTAGAGGTAGGAGCTACTAAGTTTTTTCGATTATCACCACTTTCAAATAACGACTGAGGAAGTGCTATTACATTGCTGCTATCTTGATTGCGATAGCGATTGTTTTGGTGTACGGATTCACCTACTCCTCCTTTGAGGTATTGTACAGCAAAAAGCACGTCCTTACTAGTTTTAAGATTGTTAGGAAAAGTTTCGTTTGAGGGTACTAAACCGATAACACTTCCTGCATTGATAGCAGTAACTAAGGGGGTAAGTTCTGTTAAGGCGGCACTGTATTGTTTTTGATATAGATACACTTTAGCTAAAAGAGCTTGAGCCGCATAAGCGGTAGCACGTCCGCGCTCGGCATCAGCCCAACGGGTAGGCAGTTGTTTTGCTTTTTGCAAATCACTGATGATAAGACTATACACATCGCTAATAGAGTTGCGTTGGTTGTTACGTGCTTCTTCTACGGTTTGTACTTTGGTGATAATAGGTACTTCTCCCCACAAACGCACTAAGTTGAAATAGGCTAAAGCGCGTAAAAAGGAGGCTTGACCTACAATGTTTGTACGTTCAACAGTAGTCATTGTTATTTTATCAACATTTTCCAAGATAGTATTGCTTCGTGCAATCACTTGATAGAGCGAAAGCCAAGTGGCTTTAAAATTTCCGTTAGCGGGGGTGTCGGCAAAAGTTTCTATTTCATAGTTTACGCCTCCTGCAGCACCTGAATTTTCATCACTCACATTGTCAGCGCGTACCTCCATTAAAGTAAGAAAACGCCCTGAATATTGGTCTTTAGATTGCAATTCGTCATAGACACCTATAACAGCTCCCTCAAAATCTTTTACTTCTTTAAAAGCAGTTTTTTCAGTAGGTTTTGAAATAGGCTCGCGATCTATAAATTTGTTACAAGAAGTAGCTGAACATAAAGCTACTAATCCAAATAATATATAGGTTAGTTTCATCGTGTTAGAATTTTAAGTTTAAACCAAGAGTGAAGGTACGAGCCAAGGGATATACGCCGTAATCCTCACCACTGGTAGTAGCATCGGTACGGTTAGATACTTCGGGGTTGTAACCTTCGTAATTTGTAAAAGTATACAAGTTTTGAATGCTGCAATATAGGCGTACATTACTAAAATACTTACTGATGTTTTTAGGTAGATTGTAGCCCAAAGTAATGTTTTTGATACGCAAATATGATCCATCTTCTACGTGCCAAGTGCTGGTTACTCCATTTTGACCTTTGCTTACACGATTGGCGCGCACATTCATCCCACTACCTGGATTACTTTCTGATTTCCAACGGTTGAGAGCTCCGCGATAGTTGTTCATATTTCCTTCGTGATTGTAGAAATAACGGCGGGAGAGGTTGAGAATTTGGTTGCCATATACACCTTGAAAATCTACTTTGAAGTCGAAGTTTTCGTAACTGATGCCTGTACCAAAAGCATAAGTGAATTTAGGGAGATAGTTACCCACGATGGCACGGTCGGTATCTAAGATATCTAAGCGTCCATCACCATTCACATCCTTAAATTTGAAGTCACCTGGTCGAGAGGTTTGGTAATCGTAGTTGTTGGGAGTGTCAATATAGTGTAAAGAAGCATCTACTTCGGCTTGGTTTTTAAATACGCCTTCCACTACAGGCAAGTAATAAGAACCGATAGACTCTCCTACACGAGTGATAAAATAAGCGTTAGCAATCGAACCTGAAGAAATGATATCAGCATTGCCTGGCCCCAATTCTTTCACTGTATTGATATTCTTAGAATAGTTGAAATAAGGCTCGAAGTTCCATTTGCCCCAATTGATATTGCTGGAGAGATTGATTTCTATTCCTTTATTGTTTACTTTACCGATATTTTCTAATCGGGTAGCGAAACCTGTAGTACGTGGGATAGGTACATTCAACAACAAATCGTAAGTGTTACTATTATATAAGTCGAGACCGAGATTGAGGAGTCCTTTCCAAAGAGAAGCATCAAAACCTACGTTCAATTGAGCGGTTTTTTCCCATTGCAAATTAGGATTAGGTAATGCACTGGCTCCCATCCCTTTTACTACTGCTGGTGAAGAACCTCCTAATACATAGCTGTAGTAGCTAAATTCGCCTTGAGCTCCGTAGTTAGGAATACGGAAGTTACCTGTAAGCCCATAGCTGGCACGGAGCTTTAGGTCGGTAAGGAATTTTACGTTTTGCATAAAGTCTTCACCTGTAACGCGCCAACCTGCTGAAAGTGATGGAAAGTAGCCCCATTTGTTGTTGTTCCCAAAACGAGAAGCTCCATCGGCACGGAGAGCAGCTGAAAGCATATATTTGCTTTTGTAAGAATATTGTAAGCGTGCTAAAGCAGAGAGTAGTGCCCATTCTGAAGCCTGAGAGTTCCCTCGTGTTACAGTACCAGCATTGAGGGTTTGAATACTATTAGAGATAAACCCATTAGCAAACATATAATTGCTCTCATCGCGTTGGTATTGCATTGTCCAACCTCCTAAAGCATTGAGGTGATGTTCGCCAAAATTTTTGTTGTAGTTCAAGGTTTGTTCAAATACCCAATTATAGCGCTGAGAGGTTTGAGAAGTCGCTTCAGCTTCTGAAGGCGGATTACCTGCCGTATTAGAAAGTGGAATAGTAGAGGGTTTGAAAGTGCTTTGAGCATCGGAGAAAATATCAAAGCCAAAGTCCATTTTGTAGGATAAACCTTTTAGAAACTCAGCCTCAGCATATACTTTACCAAGCAAGCGATTTGCTTTTGTTTGGTTTGAAGTAAGGCGCGCTAAGGCAACAGGATTCCACGCTTGAGTTTGTGAATTACCTATTCGTTTTACGCCATTTACCATTGTAGTAGTGCTGGCACTCCATTCGTTTTGAGCAAAACTAAAGGTTCCATCGGGGTTGTATACAGGAAAGATAGGTGCGTAGTGCAAAGCTGAGGCAATCACCCCTCCACCATTTTCGTTGTAGGCGCCATTTGCATTTACTTTATCTTCTTTTACAAACGAAGGATTGAGAGAAGCTCCAAATTTAAAAATTCCTGTTTTGCCATCTAAATTCAGGCGTAAGCCTATACGTTCAAAGTTGGTACCTATCACTATACCGTCTTGGTTGAGGTAATCTAAAGAGGAATAGTACTTTAGGTTAGGAGTTCCTCCTGAAATTGAAACAGAGTGGTTGGTCATTACTGCTGTACGGAAAATTTCGTCTTGCCAATCGGTATCGGTGAGCCCTTGTACGCCTTGTAAATAAGGTTGTAGCTCTATAGGGATAATAGTGTTATAGTCGTTGTTAGTATTTTTAAGACGAGTGGCGTTATCGTCGGCTGATGAAAAGCTAATAGGCGCTTGGCTACGTGCTGCACGGCGTTTATTGATAGATTCCATACGGTCTGCATACGAATTGTTACGTGCGTCTTTTACTAAATCGGCATATTCGTAGGCATTAAGAAGGTCAATTTTTTTAGAGACGTTTTGAATAGAGAGGTAAGTATTGTAAGAGAAGGAAGGTTTGCCTTCTGCACCTTTTTTAGTTGTGATTAGCACCACCCCATTACTACCACGAGAACCGTAAATAGCTGCTGAAGAGGCATCTTTGAGTACTTGAATTGACTCAATATCGTTATTGTTGAAAGTGTTGAGGTCTTCTTTAGCTAAAGGCACTCCATCTACTACATAGAGAGGGGCAGTTCCGGCGGTAATGGTGCCTACCCCGCGTACACGTACTTGCAAGTTAGCCCCAGGAGCCCCTGTGTTCTGGGCGATATGTACCCCAGGCATCTTTCCTACCATTGCTTCGGCTACCGAGCTAACCGCTTTGTCTTCCAAATCTTTTGCTTTTACACTGGCAATGGCGGTGGTTACATCACCGCGTTTTTGTACACCATAACCCACTACTACTACTTCGTCTAACTCGGTAGTGTCTTCTTTGAGGACAACTTTAAATTGAGTGTTTTTACCGATAGTCACTTCTTGTGAATGATAGCCGATAGAAGAAAATACGAGGGTTTGAGCATCAGTAGGGACTTCTAAAGAGAAGTTGCCGTCAAAATCGGTAGCTACTCCTATGGAAGTGCCTTTCACTACTACACTTACTCCAGGAATAGGTATTCCTTTTTCATCTACCACCGTCCCTTTTATAGGTCGTCTATCGGCAGTTGCCTTTGGGGCGTTCACTTTCACCGAAATACTGTTGTGAATACACAGAAAGCTCACCCCGTATTCAGTAGCTAACTTTTGTAAGATACTGTCTACTGAATCGCTTTGATAACTAAAATCCACTCGTTTTTGTAGTGCTTTCAGTTCGTTGTTGTACACAAAGCTCAATTGTGTTTGAGCTTCAATTGATTTTAAAACATCTAATATAGATGCTTTTTTTAAATTTAGCTGAATTTTTGTGTTTTGAACCTCTTGGTGAGGGGTCGCATTCATCACTAAAGGACAACACAAGAAAGCCATAGCTAAAAGCCACTTTGTGGTTTGATTGCGAAATTTTACATTCATAAAAAATAGTTTATAAGGTTCTTATTTTGATAAAATTGTTAAAATGCTTTAGTGCTGATATTCAATGATATATTTTAATATTTGAACAGTAAAGCATTTCTATTTCTTTCCTTTTTCACTTATAAATACCAAAAAAGTAGCAATACACACATAAAAAATAAAAAAACTGCCTTCTCGGGCAGTTTTTTAAGAATAGGGAGTAAGGAACCTTAGTAGCTGCTTCTTGTGCTACAAGTTCCTTTGAGTACTAAATGTTGGCTATCGATATATTCGTAGCTGAGTTCTGAATGGATAAAGATGAGTTGTTTGAGAACTACATTTAAGTCTTCTTTTACAAAAGTACCCGATAAATGGCAGTGTTCAGCGTTTTCTACCTCTAAGCGTATTTGCACACCGTAGAATTTTTCAATTTTTTGTACCACAGTGGGTAAGGAGCTTTCACGGAAGCGCAAAATACCCTCTTTCCAGTCGGTGAAGTCGTTGGTTGCGACGTTTTGCACTTGCATTTGTTGAGTTGTTTTTTGGAAGACAGCTTGTTGTGAGGGGAGTAGTTCGCATTGTTGTGCCCCTGCTTGCACCCTTACTTTGCCGGTAACAAGGGTTACTCTTGCCTCATTTTGTGAAGGAAAAGCCTCAATGTTGAAGCTGGTGCCTAATACTTCGGTGGTGAGTTTTTCAGTTTTTACAATAAAAGGTTTTTGTGGATTATGAGTAACCTCAAAGAAAGCTTCACCGTCCAATTGTACTTCGCGTTTCTCAGTTGTAAAAGCTGAAGGATAACGCAAACTGCTGCCGCTGTTGAGGGTAACAGTAGATCCGTCGGGCAGGGTGAGGGTTAAGGTTTTACCTTTAGTAGCCGATGCACTGAGCCACTGGGTTGGGGTGCTCATCGCTGTAGGGTTAGGTGAGGAGAAGAACCAGCTCCAACTGGCAATACCTATTATCAGCAATAATACTGCCGCCGCTGCCACCGACCATCGGTAGTAGAAGGGTTGCGGGGAGAGCTTTTTAGTGATTCGCTGGGAAAGCTCACTATGCACAGTATCGGCAGAAGTGTGGGCAAAAACTTCAGAGGCATTTTTTACTAAAAGCTCATTTTCAAAGTCTTTTAGTATTTTGTTTTCATCTGTTGAGGTGTTGCCCTGTAGGAATTTGCGGATGATATTTCTGAAAGTATAGGGTTTCATATTTTTTTCTTTTTCAGTTATAAATACCAAAAAGGGGAGGGGACACACATAAAAAGGGGTTAGGGGATAGAGATTACTTTTATTGTTTGTTTTACTTTTTCAGCGATGGCACGGGCTTTTTCAATGTCTCTATTTACGATGGTTACGTGTCCCATTTTTCTAAACGGACGGGTTTGGCGTTTGCCGTAGATATGAGGGGTTACGCCTTCCATTGCTAATATTTGCTCTATATTTTCGTATATCACATCGCCTTGGTAGCCTTCAGCCCCTACGAGGTTTACCATTACACCTGCTACTTTGCTATCGGTGTTGCCTAACGGAAGATCTAAAATGGCGCGCAAATGTTGTTCAAATTGGTTGGTGTAAGCTGCTTCTATGCTGTAATGCCCTGAGTTATGCGGGCGTGGAGCTACTTCGTTTACTAATACCTCGCCTTCAGCCGTTAGGAAAAGCTCTACGGCTAAAAGTCCTACTACCTGAAAGGCTTGGGCTACTTGTACGGCTATCGCACGTGCTTTTTGGGCGATTTCCTCACTGATACGCGCTGGACACAACACATATTCCACCTGATTGGCTTCGGGGTGAAACTCCATTTCTACCACGGGGTAAGTGGTTGTCTCACCGCTCACATTGCGGGCGACGATCACGGCTAATTCCTTAGCGAAAGGCACTAAATTTTCGGCGATACACTCTCCTTCGGGTAGAAGGGATAGGTCGGGTAATTGTCGTACGAGTTTCACGCCATTGCCATCGTAGCCAAAGCGCGCTGATTTCCACACGAAAGGCAGGGTTATTTGCTCGTTTGCTACTGCCTGCTGCAGATTTGTTAAACTCTCAAATCTGTGGAAAGGCGCTGTAGGGATATTGTGAGTGGTGTAGAATTGTTTTTGGGTAGCTTTGTTCTGTATCAACTCAATAGTTTGAGGGCTGGGATATACTTTTACCCCTTCGGATTGTAGTTTTTTAAGGGCATCGACATTCACATTTTCAATTTCGATAGTGAGTACATCTACCTCTTTTCCAAAACGATAGACGGTGTCAAAATCGGTGAGGGAGCCTTGTACAAAGGTATTGCAGGCAATGCGACAAGGCGCATCGGCAGAGGGGTCGAGCACCTTAGTGGTGATGTCGAACTTACGGGTTTCGGTGAGGAGCATCTTGCCGAGCTGTCCGCCACCAAGGATTCCTAAAGTAAAGTTTGATGAAAAATAGTGAGGCATAAAGAGTTTATTTTACGATAAAAATACAATCGGCTAAAGTGTTGTATTTTTCAGGGTTATTTTTATAGGTGAATTCTATTTTTAAAGAAAGTTGGTCTTTCTTACTAAAATTGTTTAAATACTGATGTATAACGGGTTGTAGTATATCAACATTCCGCTTTAACTTCCAAGAGCTCTCAAAATCATTGGTATCAACAAGAATTAGGAATAATCTGTTTTCAGCACCAAAGCGCATTTCGCCTTGGTTTTCATAAAGCCATTCTATGAGTGGTTTAGGGTTTTTCTGTGCTTCGGTTACAATACTCAAACGTTCTTGTTTTAGCTGATTTAATACAGCAGAAGAGATTGCATCGTTTCTATCTTTCAACTTTTCGGTGATTTCGTATTGTATGTTAGTTGTTTTATCTTTTTTATCAAAGAAAATACCTAATTCAGTAGCTTTGTTTTTCAAAAAAGTGAGTTCAGGAGGTAATCCTATTTCCTTTCTTCTTTGCTTCATATATTCATTTGGAAAGTAAGTGACTTTTAGGTCGAAAGGAATGTTGTTGATAAAGAAATCTACATTTTTTATTTGTCCAATAGTAGGTAGTACAGCAGGATGTTGTTTAAAGAAATTTTCTATTAAAATACTACTCCAATGGTTGTACCAGCTGCTCAAAACATAATTCTGTACAGTAGTATTGATTTCAGTATCAAATTTAGATAGTAGTTCTTCATACGAAGGTTGTTTTACCTTTACGTATTTGCTTATAAGGTATTTGTCTAATGAGTTCTGATAGTCGCCTCCCCATTGAAAATGGTTGAGTTTGTAAAGTTCAGAAATGAGTTGTTCTTGGTTGAAATGCTCAATTTGTTTGCGACTTATCTGTTTTATGAAGTTATCTAATATCAAATGAGATTGAGTGATATCTCGTTCTAACAAATTGAAGAGTTCTTCAAATTGCAGATTCATTGTTGTATGTTGTAACTTTATATGATTTGAAGAGAGAAACTCACAGAGTAATTCTTTGCGTAAAATAGATTTGATTTTAAGCCATAGCAAGGCGCTACTATTGGTATTGAACGCTGCTAATTGTTGCTTTTGTTGTAGTTCTTTCCAATGTTTAAAGTTGTTCATACGCTAGTAATTCTTTCTTAGGAACGGCAAAGCTAATACGCGCTTTTGGTTTGCATACAAAAAGGATTTCTTTACTACCTGCCAGACTGCCTTTTCCTCCTCTACCATTTTGGTAGGCTTTAGCTTCTACAGTTACATCTTTGTATTTAGAAATGAGAGCAGTGAGAATCTCTATAGATGGATAACTGCGGTCGTTGTAGCTGATGAGCCAGTGTGGAATATCTTTGCTATATTCAAAAAGGGTTTCGAATGAAGTGATAACATCTCTTTTCTTGTCAAAACCACTAAATCGTTGTGGTTCATATCGTTTGATGGTATTGATAAACTGCTTGTCTCTCCAATATTCAGTAAAAGTTTCGGGTAAGTGATAGAAACTTTGATAGTCGGCGTGGCTATCACAATAAGGAGGGTCGAAATATACTATATCTATTTGATCTAACAAGGGCAGCAGGTCTAAAATATTTTTTTGGTAACTTTTGTTCGTTGCTTGATTGTTGAAAACAGCCTTATTGTATTTAGGTAAAAGTTCTTCGAAAATATCTCTAATAGGGCGTACTAAACTCCTATTGCGCTTGATACGTTCAGGATTGTTAGCATAGTTTAGGGCTTGTGTATGAGCAAAGTGCCCCATTGTTATCTTTCGTGTCATACTTCGGTTGAGTACTGTAAAAGCAAGAGCTTGCTTGTATGGAGAGGATAACAAAGGGATGTTAGCTCTAAAATTGTCTAAGAAAAAGGCTTCACTTTCTTCAAAAAAAATACCTGTATAAAGGTCGGATATAAGGGTGTATTCACTTTTTTGAGGAGATTCTGAAAATAATAAAGAAATATCATCGGGAGTAAGCGTGTCACTACTATTTTCAATTAGGGCTAATCCTATTTGGTGGTTGAAGTTCAAAAAATCGTTTGTAATTACTTGTAACTGCATTTGTTTGAACAAGTAAGCAACTGATTGAGAGCCTGCAAAAGCATCAAGAGCTATACGCACACCATTGGGGATAAAGTTCTTTATCCACGCTAAATGGGTGTGTTTAGCTCCTAAATATTGAGGTTCAGGAAATTGGTAGTTGAAATACTTATACTCGTCGAATAGCATTTTTATATATTGAAAACTTTATTTCAATTCTCTAATCAAATACATATACACGGGGAAGTGGTCGGAATAGCCCCAAGTGTAGTTGCCATTGCTCATACTGCGGAAAGGATAGCCTTTGTAGCGCCCTTTGGGGTTTGCCAAATAAGGACGATTGAAGATGCCTGTTTTCCAATAGCGATAACTGCTTTTGTCTTCTTTGAGCAAGTCGTAGGTGAAATAGAATTGGTCGAAAAGATTCCAACCGTCTTGATAGGCAAGAGTACCCATTCCCTTTTTGAGCATTGCTTCCATAGGGTTGAACAGCTCCCCTGGTTTTACATCTTCTTTTTTGTCTTTTGTTTTGAGTACATTTTTAAAGCCAGAATTGATAGGGTCGTCGTTGAAGTCGCCCATCGCAATAACTTTGGCATTAGGGTCTTTTTTGAGTAGAGAATCGATGATTTGCTTGTTCAGAGCGGCTGCTTTTTCACGACTGGGGCGGCTTTTGGCTTCTCCTCCTAAACGTGAGGGCCAGTGGTTTACGATAAAGTGTATCATTTCGCCGTCTAACTCACCGCTTACAAGCAGTTGGTCGCGGGTGTAGAGGGGTTTGCCGTCGTCTTTAGTGAGGTGTAGGGGGTGTGCGAAAGAAGAAACGGGCTTGAACACGCCTTTTTTGTAGATGAGAGCTACATCTACCCCACGCGCATCGGGGGAATCGTAATGCACGATGCCATAGTTGTAACGTTTGAGATACTCGGTATTGATAAGGTCTTGCACTACTGCCTCATTTTCTATTTCGGCAAGTCCTACTACATCGGGGGCGTGGTGGGTTACATCGTTACCGATTTCGGAAATGACTTTAGCAATTTTCTGCACGTGGTCGTTATAGACTTTAGAAGTCCAGCGGTCGGCGCCCTCAGGGGTGCGATCGTCGTCGAATTTATTAGGGTCGTTGATGGTGTCGAACAAGTTCTCCACGTTGTAAAAAGCAATCGTTCTCACACTAAATTTTTTTTGTTGAGCCTCGGCATTGAGTACCGCTAAAAGTACAAGCGATACCGTTAAAGTTACAATTCTTTTCATTTATAATTTGTTTTTTTAGGTGTTTAGTTTTGGGCTTAATCAGCAAATTAGCAAATTATCTAAAAATTCTCCCGAAAAATCCTTTCTTTTTAGGATTGTCTTCTTCTTGTTGTTGGGTGGAGGAGGCGGTGTTTTTGGCTGCTGCCGAAGGGTTTACTACATCGTCTATAGAAATTTCTTCCTCACCATTGTCTATTTCGTTTAATTTGCCTTTGCGCTCGTAGATGCGGTAATGCACTTCGCCTGCTCTAATCGTATCTTTTACAGCATTGCTATTGCTGAGGAGACGGTCGAGGAAACCTTCTCTCACCACGGGTTCACAATTGGTTATCTCCTCGCGTATCTCGTCGGGGACGGAGAAGGTAGCGCGGGTGATTGTGTTGAACTGCTTGTTGCGGTTGAGTTGCGATACAAAGAGGGCAGCAATAGGCAGTGCTGAGTTAGCTCCTTGCCCCAAATAGGTAGCGCGGAAGCCTATCTGCTGGTCGTTACCTACCCAAACAATCATCACTAAGTTAGGCAAGAGTCCTGCAAACCAACCGTCTTTATTGTCTTGGGTTGTACCTGTTTTACCAGCGAGGTCGTTGGTAAGTCCGTATTGTCCGCGCATTCTGGCGGCTGTTCCTTCATTCACGGTAGCGCGCATCAATTGGATCATCTGTTGGGCAGTGGTTTGGCTGATAGCAGCGGCTTCTTTTTTAGGTTTGTGTTGCCAGATGATTTTTCCTTTTTTGTCGGTGATTTTTTCTATAAAATACGGTTGTGAGGGTACGCCATTATTGACAAAGGTAGTATAGGCTTTAGCCATTTCAATTACTGATAATTCGGCTGAACCTAAGGCGATAGAGGGCACTTGTGGCAACGCTGTTTGGATACCCATTGCGCGGGCTTTCCTGATGACATTGTTGAGTCCTGCATAGAAGAGCGTTTGCACAGCGATGGTGTTCAGTGATTC
Source organism: Capnocytophaga sp. oral taxon 326 str. F0382 (assembly GCF_000318295.1). Classification (NCBI taxonomy): domain Bacteria; kingdom Pseudomonadati; phylum Bacteroidota; class Flavobacteriia; order Flavobacteriales; family Flavobacteriaceae; genus Capnocytophaga; species Capnocytophaga sp. oral taxon 326. The sequence goes on along the minus strand of NZ_KB291359.1, from coordinate 28,446 downwards.
TTTAAGCGCCTTGCCTACAGAGTAGTAAGTATAAGGGTCGTCGTCGGTTTTAGAGGCGTTGCGCGGAGTCCAGAATTTTTCATCGGCGTAGGTGAGGGCGCGTGGTGAGAAGTGAGTGCATACGGGCATTCCTACCTCTAAGGCAGTAGCATAGACAATAGGTTTAAAAATAGACCCAACTTGGCGTTTGCTTTGCAATATGTGATCGTACTTAAAGTGCTCAAAATCAACACCTCCTACATAACTTTTTACAGCTCCCGTCTGTGGATTCACACTCACAAAACCTGTGTTGAGCAAGCGGATATAAAACGACAAACTATCGAGAGTACTGTGTTTTTGCACTTCGTCCTGAGTGTAGAAACTCAAGTCCATAGGTTTTTTCTCGCTGAGTTTTTTCCAAATAGTTTCATCGTTGAGACCTTGGGCTTTTAGTTCTTTATAAGCGGGGAGTTTTTTAGCTTCTTGGAGTAGCCAGTCGTTATCGGTTTTCCAAGGAGGATTTTTGCCATAAGCAGTTTCAAAATCTTTTTGCAGGCGTTCTAAGTGTTTTTTCACGGCAGCCTCGGCGTATTGTTGCATAGTACGGTCGATAGTGGTGTAGATGCGCAACCCATCTTTATAGATATTATAGGGCGTACCGTCTTCTTTTTTAACGTCTTTCAACAATTCGGGGAGTTGCAAGCGTATTTGTTCGCGGAGGTAAGGAGCGAGACCTTCGTTTTCGATGTTGTTATAGCTAATTTTCAGGCTGTCTTGCTTGTGGACTTCAAAGTCTTTATCGGAGAGGAGTCCATTTTTTTTCATCTTAGCCAATACTACATTGCGGCGTTCTTCACTTCGCTTGGGCGAGGTACGCGGATTGTAGTTTTTATTAGCTTTGAGAGAGCCTACTAAGGGTAGCAGCCTCGTTGAGGGTGAGTTCTTTGGTGTGTTTGTTGAAAAATCGATGAGCAGCAGCCTCTATACCGTAAGTATTGTCGCTAAAAGGTACGGTATTGAGGTAGAGGGTGATGATTTCCTCTTTAGTATAGACTTTTTCAATACGGCTGGCGATAATCATCTCTTTGATTTTATGCACGGGCATTGAGAGTTTTCCGTAGCGCTCGCCACGCCCGAAAATGTTTTTAGCCAACTGCATCGTAAGGGTACTACCCCCTCCCGAAGAATCATCTTGCAAGAGCAGTGTTTTGAAAAATACCCTAAAGAGGCTTCGCATATCCACGCCACTGTGGCTGTAAAAACGCTCATCTTCGGTGGAGATCAGGGCATTTACCAAGTAAGGAGGAAAATCGGAATATTCAACTTTAGTGCGGTCAAAAATGTAGAATTTACCTAAGAATTCACCGTGGTCGTCGTAGATGAGGCTTGCTTCAGCTTGGCGGAGCTCCTTGAGTTCTTGTTCGGTAGGTAATTTGCCAAAAGCACCAAAATATACTAAAGAGAAGAGCAATAACAACATTGCTACCCCTGCTCCTACAGCAATACCTGCCCATTTGAGGTAGAATTTGTAGGTTCGGGGTTGTTTGCCTTCGCGCTTGCCGCTGAAGAGTTTATAAAATAAATAAGGAATGCCAATAAGCAGTAATACAAGGGCATACCAAGTGTATTTGAGGCAGTAACGCAGTAGTTTATATACCATAGAACCTAAAGCCAAAATCCCTTCCATCAGTAGAGAAAGGAGGGGAGCTATCAGGAGCAGCCCTTGGGTAATAAGTTTTTTGAATGATATATTTTTTATTTTCATATAGATATATGTGAACTACAGATTAGTTATTAATAAATGTAGTTATATCAAAGAACATTAATTGTGTGTGTTCATTTTCAATTTCTTTAGTAAGAAATTTAAAACCCATTTTTTGGTAGAAAGGAATGGCTTGATTATAAGCGTCGACAGTGATAAGTCTACAAGCCTGATTTTCATTAAACTTTAGGCAATTACTTATTATAGAAAACAATATCATTTTTCCTAATCCCTTTCCTTTACAACTTTTATCAATTCCTAAACGACCTATTTTTAAGGAAGGAATACTTTTTAGATGTCTTTTAGGATAAGGTAGTAGTCCCTTTCGAAATTTATTGTATTGACTTACAGAGGGGAACATTTTTTCCTTTAGTTGTAAGCTGTCATTTAGCAAACTATAGTATCCTAATGTACGTTCATTATTTTCTATAACAAAAGTAGTTGCTAATAGTTCTTTTTTATAAAGAATAGCTTCGTTAAATAAAAAATCGTTTAAATCGTCGTCTTCACAATCAAAAGGTTTGATGGTATGAGTTTCTGTAAGTAATAAAACTGATACTTCTTGAAAATTATCTATTTTCATAGTTGTTTGTTTTAAACAAAGCTCTAAATTTTTTAGCTTCTTCTTCTATTTTTTCACGAGTAATTCCTAACTTTTTTACATCATCTTTAAAAGAAGCTAATTTTTTGTAAAAATTAATTACATCTTGTCCTTCTAATACGGGAGTAGGTTTAATCTCTCTTGCCATTTTTATAAAAATAATTGTTCAACAATGCAAAAGTACAAATTAATTAATAATTACCAAGTAATGGAGAATAAAATTTGGGTGCAGAGAGAGATTAGCGAGAAAAAGTTTTTGATATAGGTTTTTTGTTATTTACTAAAAAATTTATACTTTTGCCGCTTCAGTAATAAAGGATTATAAAAATAAGTGTGATGATATACTATGTACTTCTTTCCTTAGGCGTGGTTGTGCTGCTTTATCTGCTTATTATGCAAGGAATTGCAAATCTTAAGCGCGAAAAAGCAAAAGATGAACTACGCGAAAAATGGCAAAATGCCCTTATCGACGAAAAACGAACTAAAGAGACCATTATGGAACTCATCAAAAAAACTTTTGGTGAGGCAACGGTTAGTAGTATTGAAAAAGGTATATACAAAGAAAGTATGCCCGATTATCTCGTGAAAATGGCTATCGGTCGCCCTGTGAGCGTCCAGCCCGTAGTGTTCCACGGCATCCCTACCGAACGCTGGTTCTACAAATCTGTCGTGCTTAGCTTTCAGAGCGGCCGACTTATAGGCTGGGAAACCAATGATAAATAACTCCAAATAACAGGACTATGACAGTAAAAGATTACTACCAAGTGCTGGGACTCACCCCTGAATCCCCTACTGAAGAAATACGCACCGCCTACCGCAAACTCGCTAAAGCTAATCACCCCGATAAACACAAGGGTGACCCTATTTACGTAGAAAAATTTAAAGACCTCCAAGAGGCCTACGATGTGCTCTCGGATAGCTATAAACGCAAAGAATACGACGATCAGCTGGCGCGCCAAAATAGCTATAACAAGAAAAATACTAAAAAAGAATCGAAAAAGGCGGATAAATCTTCTAACAACGCGTCAAAACCTTCACAACCTGATGAATTTTCACAGCCCGAGCAACCTTCACAACCTCGCCCTGAGGAAATTAAGGATATGCACACCTTGGTGGATATGTATTTCAAAAAACGAGATATCACCCTCCAAGCACGTAAACAATACGACAGTTTTCTCGCTTCTCCACGCAAAAAATATATCAATTGGGTAACATTTATAGCTCTGTTGCTCTTTATCGCAGGAGTTGTTGTGGCAATGATGTTCCTCAATTAACAATTAACAATTGACAATTAACATACACAACGAAACGGATTTTACGGCTACTGCCTTGGATACTTTTCGCTATCAATACGAAAATAACGAGGTATATTACCGCTTTTGTACCCTATTACAACGCACTCCCGAAAAAGTAACTGCCCTTGAGCATATCCCTTTTTTGCCTATTGAATGCTTCAAAACGCATAAAGTGTATTGTGGCAGTGCGCCTCACCAGCAAATCTTCACCAGCAGTGGCACTACAGGCGCACAAACTTCCCGACATTATGTGAAAGACCTCACTATTTACGAAGAGAGCTTTCGCAAAGGATTTGCATACTTCTATGGCGATATCCGCGATTATGTAGTATTAGCTCTCCTCCCCTCGTATTTAGAGCGTACGGGCTCATCGCTCATCACTATGGTAGCCGACCTTATTGAGCGCTCAGGTAGTGAGTATAGCGGTTTCTATCTCAATGAATACGACCGCTTAGCCGAGCGTTTGCAAACTCTCGATACTTCGGGCAAAAAAATACTCCTCATAGGGGTATCGTTTGCCTTACTCGACCTTGTTGAAAAGCATACTTTTTCCTTAAAAAATACCATTGTAATGGAAACTGGCGGAATGAAAGGTCGGCGTAAAGAACTCGTGCGAGAAGAGTTGCACGCTATGCTCTGCCAAGGCTTTGGGGTAGCAATGATTCACTCGGAATACGGAATGACCGAACTCCTTTCGCAAGCCTATTCTGCTGGTAAGGGGATTTATAAGTGTGTACCTTGGCTAAAAGTGCTTATACGCGATACCAATGATGCGCTGAGCTATCTGCCTACTGGCAAAACCGGCGGACTCAATATCATCGATTTGGCTAATAGAGAGTCGTGTAGTTTCATTGCTACTCAAGATTTAGGAAAGCTACACCCCGATGGTACTTTTGAAGTATTAGGGCGCTTCGACAACGCCGATATCAGAGGGTGTAATTTGCTCATTAGCTAATTTACCAATTTGCTAATTTGCTAATTATTTTTTATTTTTGCCGAAAATATAAGAATTATGGGCACAGTAAGATTACAAGCAACAGTACAAGAATTTGATATTCCATACTTAGAAAGGTTTTTAAAAGGTATTTTCAGCTACCGAAATCAACTTTGAAAAAGAAGAAGACGCCTTTGATATTCTTACTCCTGAAGACCTCAAAGCCATTGCACTCTCAAAAGAGCAAGGAAAACTCGGTATGGTTACAAGCAATGACGATGTTTTTAAAGAAACTCAATATTTTAGAAGTTCAAAACAACAACCCTTATTTTAACAGAAAAAATCCCTTGCAGTGCAAAACTGCAAGGGATTTTTTTTAAGTAAAGTAACTATTTTATTAATTGATTACTGTTTTTATCAGACAAGTCGGACGTGTCAGACCAGTCAGATTCCTAACACCTGATACCTGTCCCCTGACCCCTATTTTACTTTGGTAAAATAAAGGGTTACTAAGCCGTTTTGGGTTTGCTCGCTGTAGGAAAGTTTGGTGTTATTTTCTGAAAACACAAGTGCCAACTCCTCTTTGTTTTGAGGATCGGTAACATCGTAATATTTATTGCCTTCTTTTACCCACTCGTAGGTATTGATAGTTTTTTTGCATTGCCCGTTTTGCTCAGGAACATTAAGATATATTGTAAACCCTATGGAGCTACTCACTACAGCACCTTGCAAACATTCTCCTTCCTTTACTATCACTTCCGTTTTTCCTACGGTAGCTTTGGTCATTATCCAATATCCTACAAAAGGATCGAGGTAACTATAGTCTACCCCTTTTTTGCGAAGGATTTCTATTACTTCCTGTTGTTGATTATTTTTTAAATATATAAAAAGCTCTTTCCCTTTCATTTCGTATTTTATAGAGGTTTTAGCTCCTTTTCTTACGTTAGGCGAATCATTGGCAACCGTCATATTAAAAACGCCATTAGTAGCCGTATAATCGTAATATATAGGATAGTATTTACACTCAGAACCTTCTAAATAATAGTATTCGTGCTTTATTTTTTTATCCGAAATAGAATAATAAGTTTTTTCAGCACAATCGTTAGAACTTGTCCAGTTCCGTCCGTTTCCATCGGGACCATTAAAATTGCTGTAAAGATACCAATCGCCAGTGAGCGAAGTGCT